>JBDTCP010000233.1:0-5996 GCA_039923555.1 Nitrobacter sp. | reverse complement strand
TGTGGCGCACCTCCTGCCCGCGGCTGACGGTGTGGGAAGATGCCATCGACCGAGGCTTCGCGGCGCGCGATCACGCGCATGGACGCGAGGTGATGATCGCGCTCACGGACGCCGGACGGGATTTTCTGCGTGAGCATGGACGAGTGGCCGTCTCTTTCTTCCCTCTCCCCTTGCGGGAGAGGGTGGTTTCGAACGTCGTGAGAAACCGGGTGAGGGGGCGCCACATTGCAAGATGATTCCCCCTCACCCGCCTTCGCTTCGCTCAGGCACCCTAAGAGCGAGCTTCGCTCGTCTCGGCTCCCACAAGGGGAGAGGGCGAGAAAGCAAGATCACTTGATCCCCGTTACCTCCTTCGCGGGCAAGACGGTCGCGGTGTTCGGTCTCGGCGGCTCCGGCCTTGCAAGCTGCCACGCGCTGAAGGTCGGCGGCGCCGAAGTCATTGCGAGCGACGACAACGCCGAGAATCTCGCCAAGGCGGCGCAGGCCGGCTTCATTACCGCCGATCTGCGCACGGTATCGTGGGCGAACTTCGCGGCCCTGGTGCTCGCGCCGGGCGTGCCGCTGACGCATCCGAAGCCGCACTGGAGCGTGCTGGCGGCGCGGCAGGCCGGTGTCGAAATCATCGGCGACATCGAACTGTTCTGCCGCGAGCGGCGCCTTCATGTGCCCGATGCGCCGTTCGTGGCGATTACCGGCACCAACGGCAAGTCCACCACGACGGCGCTGGTTGCACACTTGATGCGCGAGGCCGGACACGACGTGCAGATGGGCGGCAACATCGGAACCGCGATCCTGTCGCTGGAGCCGCCGCGCAAGGGTCGCGTGCATGTCATCGAGATGTCGTCGTACCAGATCGACCTCACGCCTTCGCTGGATCCGGCCGTCGGTATCCTGCTCAACGTCAGCGAGGACCATCTCGACCGCCACGGCAGCATCGAGCACTACGCGGCGGTGAAGGAGCGGCTGATCGCCTGCGTGCAACCGCAGGGCACCGCCATCGTCGGCGTCGACGACATCTGGAGCCGTGCCGCGGCTGATCGCATTGAGCAATCCGGCAAGCGCGTGGTGCGCGTATCGGTGAAGCGGCCGCTGGCGGATGGCATCAGTCTTGATCGCGACATGATCGTGAGTGTGTCGGGCGGTGCGCGCAGCGAGATCGCCGATATTGGCGGTATCGGATCGCTGCGCGGGTGGCACAACGCGCAGAATGCTGCTTGCGCTTCGGCGACGGCGTTCGCGCTCGGCGTTAGCCGCGACATCTTGCAGAAGGGTTTGCGCAGTTTTCCCGGCCTCGCGCATCGCATGGAGCAGGTCGGCCAAAAAAACAACGTGCTGTTCGTCAACGACTCCAAGGGCACCAACGCCGATGCCGCCGAAAAGGCGCTGTCGTCGTTTTCAGACATTTTCTGGATCGCCGGCGGCCAGCCGAAGAGCGGTGGTATCACCTCGCTTGCGGAGTTCTTTCCGCGCATCCGAAAAGCCTATCTGATCGGGGAGGCGGCGAAGGATTTTGCGGCGACGCTCGAGGGCAGGGTGCCCTACGAAATCAGCGAAACGCTGGAGGCCGCCGTGCCTGCCGCCGCCCGCGATGCGGAGGCTTCCGGGCTTGCGGACGCCGTGGTGCTGCTGTCGCCGGCCTGCGCCTCGTTCGATCAGTTCCGCAATTTCGAAATCCGCGGCGACCGTTTTCGCGAGCTGGTGCGGGCGCTGCCGGGCGTGATCGGATACCCGCCTTCGCGGGTATGACAGCTTTCGTCATGGCCGGGCTTGTCCCGGCCATCCACGTCTTCCTACCGAGATACCGAAAGACGTGGATGCCCGGCATAAAGCCGGCATGACGAGGGGATGGGCCGTTCTCTAAAACTTGTCCGGTTTCCTTAACCCTCCGGTAACTACGATGGGGGACCAATGGGATGATCTCCGCCCGCAGGACACGTCATGATTTCACGCGAACAACGCACCCCGTTCTCGGAATGGTGGTGGACTGTGGATCGGCTGCTGCTCGCGGCCATGGTTCTCCTCATGCTCACGGGCGTGGTGCTGTCGCTGGCGGCCAGCCCCTCGGTGGCGACCCGGATCGGGCTCGACCCGTTTCACTTCTTTCATCGTCATGTGCTGTTTCTGATTCCGTCCATCGTCGTGATGATCGGCGTGTCATTCATGTCACCGCGCCAGATCCGCCGCTCGGCGCTGATCATGTTCGCACTCAGCATCGTGCTGATCGTGGCCACGCTCTGGTTGGGTCCGGAGGTCAAGGGCGCGAAACGCTGGATCACGATTCTCGGTGTCAACATCCAGGCCTCGGAATCCGCAAAACCCGCCTTCGTCGTTCTGGCGGCGTGGCTGTTTGCGGAATCCGCGCGCAAGCCCGAAATGCCGGCGACCTCGATGGCTCTCGCGCTGCTTCTGGGACTGGTGACGCTCTTTGTGATGGAGCCGGACTTCGGCCAGACCATGCTGATCCTGATGGTGTGGGGTGCGCTGTTCTTCATTGCCGGCATGCGGATCATCTGGGTGTTCGGGCTGGCGGGCACCGCGGCTGCCGGATTGTTTGCCGCCTACATGCTGGTGCCGCACGTTGCGACGCGCATCCAGCGCTTCATGGATCCGGCCTCGGGCGATACCTTCCAGGTCGATACCGCGATGGAAGCTTTCGGCAACGGCGGCTGGTTCGGACTTGGCCCCGGCGAGGGCATCGCCAAGCGGAGTCTTCCGGATAGTCACACCGACTTCGTGTTCGCGGTCGGCGCGGAGGAATTCGGGATCATCATGTGCCTCGCGCTGCTGGCGCTGTTCACCTTCATCGTCATCCGCACGTTGTCGCGCGCCTACGCGTCGGAGGATCTGTTCTCGCGCTTCGCGGCGTCCGGACTTGCGATCATGTTCGGCGTGCAGGCGGCGATCAACATGGCGGTCAACCTGCACCTGATCCCGGCGAAGGGCATGACGCTGCCGTTCATTTCCTACGGGGGCTCATCGATGATTTCGCTAGCCTACGGCGTCGGCATGATGCTGGCGCTGACGCGGCAGCGGCCGCGCACCGAAATGGAATCGATCGGCGATGCCACGGCCGCGGCCAGTTTTGCGTGACGTGGTCCTCTGAAGCAACTTCGTCATTGCGAGCGTAGCGAAGCAATCCAGTTCTTCTCTTTCGGTTTCTGGATTGCTTCGCTACGCTCGCAATGACGTTCGGAACGCAAATCTTATGACCACCGCACCTCTCATCCTCCTCGCCGCCGGCGGTACCGGGGGCCATCTGTTTCCCGCCGAGGCGCTCGGCGTCGAACTGATCAAGCGCGGCCTGCGCGTGCGGCTGGTGACGGACTCGCGCGCGCTGCGCTACAGCGGTCTGTTCTCGAAGGACATGATCGACGTGGTGCCGAGCGAGACGGTGCGCGGTCGCTCGCCGCTGGCGCTGGCGCGTACCGGCGTGATGCTCGCGACCGGCACCGCCGTCGCGCTCAATTTGATGCGTCGCCTGAAGCCCGCCGCGGTCATCGGTTTCGGCGGCTATCCCACGTTGCCGCCGCTGATCGCCGCGCGGCTCGCGGGCATTCCCACCGTGATCCACGACGCCAACGCGGTGATGGGCCGCGCCAACCGCTTCCTGTCGCGCCGCGTCATCGCCATCGCTACCTCGCTGCCCGGCGTGCTGGACAAGGAGCCCTCGCTGATCGGCAAGACCACGACGACCGGCACGCCGATGCGGCCTGCGATTCTCGCCGCCGCGGCCGTACCGTTCGCAGCACCGGGACCGAACGAGCCCCTTCGCATGCTCGTAGTCGGCGGTAGCCAGGGCGCGCGTGTCATGAGCGACATCGTGCCGGGCGCCATCGAAAAGCTTAGACCGGCGCTGTGGCAGCGGTTGGTGCTGACGCAACAGGTTCGCGACGAGGACATGGCGCGGGTGCGCGTAGCCTATGATCGGCTGAAGATCGAAGCGGAGCTTGCGCCATTCTTCGCCGATCTGCCGGCACGGCTGGCCTCAAGCCACCTCATTATCTCCCGCTCCGGCGCGGGCACGGTGGCTGAACTCGGCGCCATCGGCCGCCCATCGGTTCTGGTGCCGCTGCCGGGTGCGATCGATCAAGACCAGTTCGCCAATGCCGGCGTGCTGGTCGATGCGGGCGGTGCGATCCGAATCGTGCAATCGGATTTCACCCCGGACCGACTTGCGGTGGAGTTGTCGGCGCTGGTCTCCGATCCGGCGCGGCTAACTGCGATGGCGTCTGCCGCTCGCACCGTCGGCCGCCTTGATGCCGCGGAGCGGCTGGCGGATCTGGTCGTCAGGGTAGCGCGAATCAGTGCTTGATCACTTGACTTTGCCGTCATGGCCGGACTTGTTCCGGCCATCTACGGCCTGCTTGAATCGGCCGATACCAGGACGTGGATGCCCGCGACAATTGCGGGCACAACGAACTCTGACGAGAGACCAAACAATGAGACTGCCGCGCGAAATCGGCCCCATTCACTTCGTCGGTATCGGCGGCATCGGAATGAGCGGCATCGCCGAAGTGCTATGCAACCTCGGCTACACCGTACAGGGCTCGGACGCGTCGGAAGGGGCCAACGTCAGCCGCCTGCGCGACAAGGGCATCAAGATCATGGTCGGTCACCAGAGCGAGAACGTGGCCGGCGCCGACGTGCTTGTCGTCTCTACCGCGATCAGGCGCGACAACCCCGAATTGATGGCGGCGCGCGCCCAGCGCATTCCGGTGGTGCGCCGCGCCGAAATGCTTGCAGAGCTGATGCGGCTGAAAAGCTGCGTCGCCATCGGCGGCACCCACGGCAAGACCACGACGACCTCCATGGTCGCCGCGCTGCTTGACGCCGGTGATTTCGATCCGACCGTCATCAACGGCGGCATCATCAACGCCTACGGCACCAACGCGCGACTCGGCGCCGGCGAGTGGATGGTTGTGGAAGCCGACGAGAGCGACGGTACTTTCCTCAAGCTGCCGACCGATGTCGCCATCGTCACCAATGTCGATCCCGAGCATCTCGATCACTTCCAGACCTTCGACGCCGTGCAGGACGCGTTCCGCTCGTTTGTAGAGAACGTACCGTTCTACGGCTTTGCGATAATGTGTACCGATCATCCTGTCGTGCAGACCATGGTCGGCAAGATCGAGGATCGCCGCATCATCACCTACGGGCAGAACCCGCAGGCCGATGCGCGGCTGGTCGATCTTGCGCCGAACGGCGGCGGCTCGCATTTCAAGGTGGTGTTCCGCAATCGCAAAACCGACACCGCGCACGTGATTTCCGATCTGGTGCTGCCGATGCCGGGCCGTCACAACGCGCTCAACGCCACGGCGGCGATTGCGGTGGCGCACGAACTCGGCATTCCCGATGCGACGATCCGCAAGGCGCTCGCGGCTTTCGGCGGTGTCAAGCGCCGCTTCACCAAGACCGGCGACTGGAAGGGCGTCACCATCATCGACGACTACGGCCATCATCCGGTCGAGATTGCGGCGGTGCTGAAGGCGGCGCGCGAGTCGACCGGGGGCAAGGTCATCGCCGTGGTGCAGCCGCATCGCTATACGCGCCTGCAATCACTGTTCGAGGAATTCTGCACCTGCTTCAACGATGCGGATACTGTTGTCGTCGCGGAGGTCTATCCGGCGGGCGAGGCGCCGATTGCCGGTATCGACCGCGACAGTTTCGCGCTCGGCCTGCGCGCGCACGGCCACCGCGAGGTGGTGCCGTTGCAGGATTCCGCGGCGCTCGCGGGCGTCATTGCGGGTTTCGCGAAGCCCGGTGACTATGTCGTGTGCCTCGGCGCCGGCAACATCACGCAATGGGCCTACGCGCTGCCGGGCGAACTCAAGGCGCTGGGATAGGACTGCTCGATGTTCGGAACTGCCCTGTCATCACATCGCGGCCGGCTCTCTCTCCCGCTTGCGGGGGAGAGGTGGAGAGGGGGCTCTTCTCAAATGGATTGCTTGCGAGAAAGTGCCCCCACCCTAACCCTCCCCCGCAAGCGCGAGAGGGGA
>JBDTCP010000232.1:0-3902 GCA_039923555.1 Nitrobacter sp. | reverse complement strand
CCAGGCTTCTGAACCATCCGCAGGTCAAGCCGCTGCTGTCAGACGAGCACTTTTCGGTGGACGGAACGCTGATCGAAGCTTGGGCTTCACAGAAGAGCTTTCGTCCCAAGGATGGTAGCGGTGACGAGTCGCGCGATACGACCCTGATCTCCGGATGGTCGGAAAGCCAAGCCCGCACCGTTGCGTCAAGGAAGTTGTGCAGGTGGACAAGCGTCAGTTCGGACTTGCGCGCTTGAGGGCGGTTGCTGATTCAATGCTTTGATGGACTGGGCGTCCGGGTCCGACGAGTTCGCGCACGAGAGCTTCGATGCGATCGAGATCCCGCACATGCAAGTCCCGTTGAGGATATGGAATTTCGATTCCCTCCTTGCGGAAGCGTTTGAGGATCTCGAGCCTGACTTCATTGGCGGCGCCGGCGTCGATGCCGATATGCGCGACGTGAAAGAACACCGTGAACTCCAGCGCGTCGGCGCCAAAATTGCCAAGAACGGCAAACGGCTCCGGTGACTTCAGCACGCGCGGATGGTGCGCAACGATATCGAGCAGGATTTTGATGACCTGGTCCGGATCGGCGTCATAGGACGTGCCGACCGGGACCGACAGGCGGGCCGAATAGCTGCCATGCATCCAGTTGACGACCTGCCCGCTGATCAGGTCTGCGTTCGGCACGATCACCGAAAGGTTGTCGTATGTCGCGATTTCGGTGGCGCGCACATTGATGCGCTTCACGACGCCCATGCGGGTGCCGACCTCGATGCGATCCCCCACCTTGATCGGTCGCTCCACAAGAAGAATGAGACCGGAGACAAAATTGTTGATGATGGATTGCAGTCCGAAGCCGATGCCGACCGACAGCGCGCCGGCGATGATGGCCACATTTTGCAGGTTAAGGCCGACGAACGACAGCGCGATCAGGGCGGCGAGAATGACGCCGACATAACCCGCGCCGGTGCCGATCGAACTGCGAACGCCGACATCGAGATTGGTTTCCGGCAGGAAACGCTCTTCAAGCCAGCTCGTGAGCGCTCGCGTGGCCACAATGCCGACGATGAGAACGGCAATTGCGCCAAGGATCGCGGACGGCGAAATGGTGATGTTGCCGATTTTAAAACTGAAGAACGCCGAAGACATCGAGGTGATAACGTCATCGGATTGGACTCCCCACGTCGTGAGTACGAAGAAGGCCGCCAGTCCGATCAGGGACAGTTGGATAAGGCCGCCGAGCACCGCGGCGATCTGCCGGACCGCGCCGCTTCCGAGACCTGCGGTTTGCCGCAGAAAGCGGCCGATCGCGCCATGAAAGGCAAATGTCACGCCGATGATAACTGCGGCGAACCGGCTCAGCAGCACGAAGCTCATCAGCACGGCGACCAGCACGACCATTTCAATCGCAACAAACCGGCCAAACGCGACATATCCCCCGAGTGGGCCGAGGATGGCCGCTGTGGCCATCATCCAGCCCATCGGAATCAGCAGATGCCACGCTGATTTCTTCGTGGATGGAGGAGCAGCATTTTCGTCGTCGGCCTCAGGGCCAGCCGCAACTCGCAGCGCACCCATGAAAAGGAGCGCCTTCGCAATGGCAACCACGCCCTGGCTCGCGATCGTGATTTCGACCGGCGCTGCGATCGCGATATTTGTCGCGTCCAGAACGACGCCGGTTGCGATGACCATGGCGAGCAGGGCGGAGAAGGATACCACGCCCTCGGCCGCGCCATCGTCCAGCTCGATCAGGCGCCACGTCGGGCGCCCCGGCGCGAGGACCGCAATCGTCAGACGGACAAAAAAGAATCCAAAGGTAATGCCCAGAAACAAGGCGCGAACAATAGGGCTTACGTCGTCGGGTAGAACCCCAAGCGCCATCAGCGCCTGGTAGAGCACAAGCAGCGCGACGGCTGTAAGCGCGGTATCCACGAGGACGATAGCGGCGGCAGAACCCGTCTTCCGCAGCGCGCTGGGATTTGCAACCTCGGGGTCGCGTGTTGTCCAGCGTGACCACCAGCGCCGACCCGGCGACAAGAAGAATCCAAGCACGACGATGGCTGCGATAACGAAGCCGGACCCCGCGCGAAGCGGCTCGGACACCAGCAGCCGGCCCCAATTGGAGAGAAGGTCGATCAGGTGGCCGGCGGCAAGCGGAACTGCGGCTGCGGCCGTGATCCAGAAAGTGGGACTGATCAGGCTTGCGGAGCGTTGCAGGACAGAATCGTTGAATATCGTGCGGCGTCGATCAGAGACCTTGTCAATTGATTGCTGGGCTCGGACGTTGATGAGCTTGGCCTGCTGAATGATGCCCTGTCTGGCGGCAATTTCAGCCAGCAGTTTGGCGCGCTCGAGCTTCACGTCGTCCGACTGCGGAGCGGTCACTTCTGGATTTGGCGCCAGTTCAGTGGCCCGCTCGGTCGCGGCGTCGAGTCTGGGCGTAATTCCCGAGATCAGGTCGCGCGCACCGCTCTGCGCCGCTGCGGCCTGATCCCGGAGATCGTTCAACTTGGCATTATCGATAGCACGGGGCCGCAGCGCTGCCTCGACCTGATCGAGCGTCTGTTTCCAGCCGTCAAGCTTTGATTGTGTTCGAGGAAATTGTGGTGCCGGTACGGAAGGCAGATCTTCTTTGGGGGCAGCCGCTGGAGGTGTGGCGGCAACCGGACTTGCCGGTTTGGCATCCCCGGATGCAGGCGTTCCGGCGTGCAGCGGCATCCATGATAAAAAGACGAGAAAGCAAATTGCCGCGCGGATTGTCTTCATAGCTCTCTCGTCTATTAAAGTGCAGGATTGACGACGCAGCCTTCCAAATGGAATGGCGGAGCCGGTGTGACCGCTGCCGCTGGCTGTGCGACGCGCGGGAGGGCGCGCGATTTTGATTCTGCGAGATGATAGGCAGAATCCGCCTATTGTATGCCGCGCGAGGGCATTTAAGTGCTATGTAATTGATATTACTGGTATATTTATTGATAATGATATCTGAGTGATCCACCTCACGGTCTCCTCGCCGCCGATGATCCAGGGTGCGTCATCAACAACGGCCGTGGATTTCACGGCCAATCCGAGGAGCGTCAGATGACCATCGTTCGCACCAGGACCATTCGCCAGATCGCCGCGATGCTGGCTGTCGCGACTTCTCTCACCGCGCTCGCCAGCCCGAGCTTTGCATTCACAGCCGAAGCGCAACGGCAGTGTACCGGCGACGCGTTCCGCCTGTGCAGCTCCGAAATTCCGAACATCAGCCGGATCACCGCTTGCATGGCCAAGAACCGGTCCAGCCTCAGCTCGGGCTGCCGCGTCGAGCTCGACAAGGGTCTGGCTGCAAAACCGCACAAGGTCGCGGAGCAGTAGGAAGCGAAGCTACCTTCGGCGAATTGCCATGAGTTGTTGATTTTCATCATACTCGCTTATAGTCGGCTGGCTTCTAGTTGGTTGGCTTCGCATTCGGCCAGCATCGCAACAAGGCCCGTTGCTCAGTGGACCGTGAGGGGATCGTCAAATGGCAGGTATCGGTTTGAGCCCGCCTGCGAATCCTTCAGCAGACTTTGATCCGAACGATAATGCCTATGCCGCCATGCTGGCGCGAGCGCAGGCGCTCGTGCCGGGATTGCGCGACCGGGCTGCCAGGACCGAGGAATTGCGGCGGTTGCCGCCGGAGACCGAGAACGAATTGCATACAGCGGGATTGTTCAGGATCCTGCAGCCGAAGCGGGTCGGCGGCTCCGAATTCGACTATGTGGCTCTCGTCGACTTTGCCGAGGCGATTGCCGTCGCCGACGCATCAGCGGCCTGGACCTTCGCCAACCTTGCGAGCCATCACTGGATGCTCGGCATGTTCGACAGCCGGGCGCAGGATCTCGTCTGGAGCGAAGATGCAAACGTGTTGATCGCGTCGTCCTTCGTGTTTGCCTCCGGCC
>JBDTCP010000231.1:0-4038 GCA_039923555.1 Nitrobacter sp. | reverse complement strand
GCTTTCAAGATCGGCCTGCAACTGTCTGCACCGTTTCTTGTTTTCGGTCTCGTTTTCAATATCGGGCTCGGCGTTCTGGCGCGGCTGATGCCGCAGATGCAGGTCTATTTCGTCGGCGTTCCGCTCTCGATCTTCATGGGCTTCATCATCCTCGCCGCCGTGCTGGTGTCCATGATGGGGACCTACATGGATTACTTCATCGGCGTGATGCACGACCTGATGCCGCTGAACTAAGGGCGCCGCGACGATGGCCGACGAGAACGACGATACCGAGAAGACAGAAGACCCGACGCAAAAACGCCTCGACGATGCGCTGGAGCGCGGCGACGTCGCCAAGAGCCAGGAGGTCAACACCTGGTTCGTGATCGCCGGTGCGACGCTGGTGCTGTCGACGTTTGCGGGCTCGGTCGGCGGCGGCATCGAGATGCCGCTGCGCAACCTGATCGCCAATTCCTGGCAAATCCGGACCGACGGACCCGGCCTTCTGGCGCTGGCCGAGCAGATCGAATATATCCTCGCCGCCGCGCTCGGCATACCGGTGCTGATGCTGGTGCTGGCTGCCATTGCCGGCAATATTATCCAGCACCGCTTCGTCTGGTCGGGGGAAGCGCTCAAACCCAAATTCAGCAAGATCTCGCCGATGGCCGGCGCCAAGCGGATTTTCGGCAAGCAGGCCGCCGCGAACTTCGCCAAGGGACTTTTCAAGGTGCTGGCGCTTGGCGCGGTCATGACGGCGGTGCTGTGGCCGGAGCGTGCGCGGCTCGACGCCATGGTGCGGCTCGATCCGAACACCCTTCTCGGCACCACCAGAACCCTGACGCTGGAGTTGCTGGGGGCAGTGGTTGCGATGCTCGCGCTGGTGGCGATCGCGGACTACTTCTTCCAGTACCGGCAGTGGTTCGAGCGGCAGAAGATGTCGCTGCGGGAGATGAAGGAGGAGTTCAAGCAGTCGGAAGGCGATCCGCACATCAAGGCCCGGATCAGGCAATTGCGCCATGCCCGCATGAAGAAGCGCATGATGGCTGCGGTGCCCAAGGCCTCGGTCATCATCACCAACCCGACGCACTATTCGGTGGCCTTATCCTACGAGCGCGGCATGTCCGCGCCGATCTGCGTGGCGAAGGGCATGGACAACATCGCGCTCAAGATCAGGGAAGTCGCTCGGGAGCACGACATTCCCATCGTCGAGAACGTGCCGCTGGCCCGCGCGCTGTACGCCGCCGTCAAGATCGACGACGAGATTCCGGTCGATCATTATCACGCGGTCGCCGAAATCATCGGCTACGTCATGGGCTTGAAACGCGGCCTTTCCGGAAGCCGTGTCTGACGCCGGCCGGCGGTCTGGTGGGAAAGAAGTATCCGGATCGAAGAAAATGGCGGGAAATGAGCCTATGAGGTGCTTGCGCTGCCGGGCCCGATTCAGGCACTCAGGACCCGGCGCATGCGCATTCCGCGCCCGCTGCGACAGGTCCCGCCGGATTTCATGACGTCCGATCCCGATATTGATTCGCCGCAGGTGACGCAGGAGCCGGCGCGGCGGAGCGGCAGCATCCTGCTGGTGCTGCTGGTGGCGGGCGCGATCGTCGCAGCCGCCGTGGCGTTCATGACGCTGGGGCGCGCCAACGCCCAGCCATATATCCTTGCGTTGCTGGCTCTGCTGGCAATGGTCGGGCTGTTCACGCTGTTTGCATTCGCGGCTGGGATCATCCGCTTCGCCGACCGCGCCGCCGACGACCCGCTGATGCGCCCGGTTGCCGACCATGCGTTCGACGGCATCGCCATCACCGATTCGGGCGGGCACATCGTCTATGCCAACTCCGCTTATCTCACACTGACCGGCGCCACCTCGATGCAGGACGTGCGGCCGGTGGAGCGGGTTTTCATCGGCAATCCCGACGTCTCCGAGGCGGTGTTCCGCCTGCTGAAAGCTGCGCGCGAAGGCAAGCGTCAGCAGGAAGAGGTGCGCGTGGCCGCCGCCGATGGCGCGCACGGCCGCTGGCTGCGGATGCGGGTCCGCCCGCTCAGCCAGGCGAAGCGGCAAGCCAGGTACGCCGTGTGGTCGATCGCCGACATCACCCGCGACCGCGAGCGGCAGGAAGACGTATTCCAGGAACTGCGCCATGCGATCGAATATCTCGATCACGCGCCGTGCGGCTTCTTCTCGGTCAACCCGTCGGGCGATCTCGCCTATGTCAATGCCACGCTCGCCAACTGGCTGGATCACGATCTCGCCGAGATCGGCTCTGGCGGCCTGAAGCTGACCGACATTCTCTCCGGTGACGGTGCGGCTTTGCTGACGTCGATCGTCGCCGCGCCGGGCGAGGTCCGGACCGAGGTCTTCGACATCGACTTGCGGATGCGCAACGGCAAAACCATGCCGGCCCGCCTGTATCACAAGCTGGCATTCGGCGCCGACGGCGTGCCGGGTCCCTCGCGGACGCTGGTGATCAGCCGCGCCCGCGACGAGCGCGCCGATCCGCAGCGCGCCGCCGAAGTCCGCTTCATGCGCTTCTTCGATCACACGCCGATGGCGATCGCGACCGTCGACAAGTCCGGCATCGTCGATCGCGCGAACGCGCGGTTCGCGAAACTCGCGCAAAGCCTCAGTCCGGACTGCGCCGCGGGCAAGTCGATTCTCGCGGCGATCAAGGAGCGCGATCGCGGGCAATTGAGCGCGGCCATCCATGCCGCGGCGGAAGGGCAGGGCGATATTCCGCCGGTCGAACTGACGCTGGATGGCGCGCGCGAGCGCTGGGGACAGTTTTTCGTCACCGCGGTGGAGGATGACGATCGCGACGCGGAAGCCGCAATCGTTTACATGCTCGAGACGACCGAGCGGCGCACGCTCGAAAACCAGATCAATCAGTCGCAGAAGATGGAGTCGGTCGGCCAACTCGCCGGCGGCATCGCTCACGATTTCAACAACGTGTTGTCCGCCATCATGATGGCGAACGACTTCCTGTTGAATGCGCACAAGCCGACCGACCCGTCTTTCCAGGACATCATGCAGATTAAGCAGAACGCCAATCGCGCTGCCGCGCTGGTGCGGCAACTGCTGGCGTTTTCGCGGCGGCAGACCCTGCAGCCGAAGGTGCTCGATCTCGGTGACACCCTGAGCGACATCGGCATGCTGCTGTAGCGGCTGATCGGCGAGAAGGTCACGTTTCCCGGCGTCGTACACGGGCGCGACCTGTGGCCGGTCAAGGCTGACGTGTCGCAGTTCGAGCAGGTGATCGTCAATCTCGTGGTCAACGCGCGCGACGCCATGCCGAACGGCGGCAAGCTCGCGATCCGAACCGCCAACGTTTCGGCGACAGAGGTCGCGACCTTTGCCTACAAGGGGATACCGGCCGCCGACTACGTGCTGGTTGAGGTCAGCGACACCGGCACGGGAATTCCCCCTGACATCGTCGACAAGATCTTCGAGCCGTTCTTTTCCACCAAGGAGGTCGGCAAGGGCACCGGGCTCGGCCTGTCCACGGTCTACGGCATCGTCAAGCAGACCGGCGGCTTCATCTACGTGGACTCCAGGGCTGGCGAGGGTACGACGTTCCGCATTTTCCTGCCGCGCCACCATCCCGAGATCGAGGTGCAGCCGGAGCCAGCCGCCGTCAACGGCGCGGCGAAGGAGTCGGGGCCTGCGGTCAAACCGACGAATACCGACCTCACCGGACACGGCACCATCCTGCTGGTGGAGGACGAGGAGGGGCTGCGTTCGCTCAACGCGCGCGGGCTTCGCTCGCGCGGCTATAGTGTGATCGAGGCGTCCAACGGCGTCGAGGCGCTGGAAGCGCTCGACGAGAAGAACGGCGTGGTCGATCTGGTCGTCTCCGATGTCGTGATGCCGGAAATGGATGGGCCGACCCTGTTGCGGGAAATGCGTGTGCGCAATCCCGACCTCAAGATCATCTTCGTGTCGGGCTACGCGGAAGAGGCGTTCGACAAGAGCCTGCCGGAAAACGAGCAGTTTGCTTTCCTTGCAAAGCCGTTCGCGCTGAGCGCGCTGGTCGCCAAGGTCAAGGAGACGATGGCGCTGTC
>JBDTCP010000230.1:0-10514 GCA_039923555.1 Nitrobacter sp. | reverse complement strand
GGCCGTGCGGCTTTTCAGTCTCGCGGAATCGCTCGGTGGCACCGAGAGCCTGGTAGCTCATCCCGCGACGATGACCCATATCGGGATGTCGGAGGAAGCGCGCGAAGCCGCCGGTATCACGAGCGGCCTCATACGGCTGTCGATCGGCCTGGAGGATGCCGCCGACCTGATCGCCGATCTGGAGCAGGCTCTTGCTGCAACAGATGGATAGGCGAACGTCTAGAGTGGGATGAGTTGACACGTCATGGCCGGGCATAGCCGTTCGAAGAACGTCGTCGCTTCGCTCGCCTGTGTCCCGGCCATCCACGTCTTTGACCGGATTCACAGTTCAAGACGGATTCCCGGCATAAAGCCGGGCATGACGATTCAATCAATCTCATTTCGCTTCTGCCACCACACCGGACATACAGCTACACCACGATGCTCAACCGCTTCGCGGCGCGGGTGATGCCGGTGTAGAGCCAGCGCGCGCGGCTGTCCTGAAACGCGAAGCTCTCGTCGAACAGCACGACATCGTCCCACTGCGAGCCCTGCGACTTGTGCACCGTCAGGACATAGCCGTAGTCGAACTCGTCATACGGTTTGCGCTGCTCCCATGACAATGTCTCGACACCGCCGCTGAAGCAGTCCGAGCGCACCGAGACTTTCGTGACCTTGTGGCCAAAGTCCTCATCGGGTGACAGCCGCATGGTGATGATTTTCGATTTGGACGCCGCGCGAGACTTCACCCGCCAGAGTCCGCCGTTGAAGAGTGCCTTCTTGCGGTTGTTGCGCAGGCAGACCAGTTTGTCGCCCGCCACCGGCAGGGGATCTTCGATATTCTGCTTTTGCCGCACCCGCATGTTGTAGGAACGCCGCGTATTGTTGCGGCCGACCAGCACCTGATCGGCATCCATGACGCGCGCCGGATCCAGTTCGCTGCGCGACACCACCTCGCTTTCGCCGTAGCGGCCGATGTCGAGTTCGCGGCCCTCGCGCACGTCCATCGACATCCGCACGATCGGATCATCTTGGGCCTGACGATGGACTTCGGTTAGCATCGCGTCCGGCTCGGCATTGGTGAAGAAACCGGCGCCCTGGATCGGCGGCAGTTGCGCGGGATCGCCCAGCACCAGCAGCGGGCACTCGAAGGACATTAGGTCGCGGCCGAGTTCCGCGTCGACCATCGAACATTCGTCGATGACGATCAGTTTGGCCTTGGACGCCGGCGCATCGTCCCACAGTTCGAAACTCGGCTGCTCTTCGCCGGATTCGCGGGCGCGATAGATCAGCGAATGAATCGTCGAAGCGCCGTCGCAGCCCTTGTTGCGCATCACCAGCGCGGCCTTGCCGGTGAAGGCCGCGAATTTGACCTCGCCATCGACGCCATCGGCGATGTGACGCGCCAGCGTGGTCTTGCCGGTGCCGGCATAGCCGAACAGCCGGAACACCGGCGGCGTGCCGTTTTTGCCGGGTTTGGCTTTCAGCCACTCGGCGACGGCTTTCAGCGCTGAATCCTGATGCGGCGTGAAGGAGGTCATGGGTCTCAAGGATAACAGAGCCCGCGAAGCGATGCCGCGACTCAACCGTTGCAAGCTAATCATTCGTGTCGTTAGCGCAAGCCACGGTCCCTTTGCGAAGGGCCGGCCGGACTTGGCTCAATTGCGGATATGGCCGTAAAAGACGCTGGATGGGGCGGCGGCGCTGGCGCTTGCCAGGATAAGAGACCCGCGCAGGTTTGCCCAGGATTGAAGGACCGTTGGATGAAACGCGTAATGACCTGGGCCTTTTATGCGATCGGCGCCATCGCCATCGCCTATCTGGCACTTTATGCCTACGTCCTGTTGACCGGTCGCAATCTGCGGCCGGGCGAACCGATCCGCATCTTTCGTAAACCTGACGCCCCGAGTTATTCAGATAATATAAAAGAACCGGTGCGAGAGGCTCGCACCGGTTGGAAGGCCGTTCTGGTCGATCACGGTATCAGGCCGTTGCCACGAACGCACGATGATCGTTGTTGCCGGCGGGCGTGATCGGGATACCGCCATCGGCGTATTCGTTGAGCTTGTTGCGCAGTGTCCGGATCGAGATGCCGAGAATGTTCGCGGCATGGGTTCGGTTGCCGAGACAATGTTTCAGCGTTTCGAGGATCAGGTCGCGCTCGACGTCGGCCACGGTACGGCCGACCAGCGCGCGCGTCACCTGCTCGGCGGCGAGCGTGGCGTGGGCCACGGCCGGCGCCGTCTTCGACAAGTCAAGACGGTCGCCGTCCGGCGTCAGGATCGCGTCGGCGCCGATTTCATCGCCGCTCGCCATCAGAACCGCGCGATGGATGGTATTTTCGAGTTCACGGACGTTGCCCTGCCAGCGGTTTGTCGTCAGCACGCGCCGCGCGTCCGCCGAAATCGGACGCACCGGCACGCCGTTGGCATCGGCGTATTTCTTCGCGAAATGCTGCGCCAACTCGATGACGTCGGCCGGGCGATCGCGCAGCGGCGGAATCTTCAGGTTGACGACGTTGAGGCGGAACAGCAGGTCCTCGCGGAAACTGCCCTCGCGTACGGCGTCCGCAAGATTGCGATTCGAAGTGGCGATGATGCGGATGTCGACCGGTACCGGACGGGTGCCGCCGACGCGATCAATCACTCGCTCCTGAATGGCGCGCAGCAGCTTTGATTGCAGCCGCACATCCATTTCCGAGATTTCATCGAGCAGCAGCGTGCCGCCGGTGGCTTCCTCGAATTTGCCGATGCGGCGCGCAATCGCGCCGGTGAACGCGCCCTTCTCATGCCCGAACAGTTCGGATTCGAGCAGATGCTCGGGGATCGCCGCGCAATTGATCGAGATGAACGGCCGTTTGGCGCGGTTCGAGCGGGTATGTACGTAGCGGGCCAGCACTTCCTTTCCGGTGCCGGATTCGCCGGTGATCATGACCGAGGCGTCGGAGCCGGCGATCTGCTGCGCCAGTTTGATGACCTTGGCCATCGCCTCGTCGCGGTAGATGAGATCGCGGGAATCATTCGCCACGGCGGCCAGCACCGCGGCGATCAACTCCGGATCGGGTGGTAGCGGGATGTACTCCTTGGCGCCTGCGTGGATCGCGGCGACGGCGGCCCGCGCGTCGTTGGTGACACCGCAGGCGACGATCGGGACGTGAATGTGTTCCGCTTCGAGCCGGATCACCAGGTCGCGGATATCGAGACCGACATCCACCAGCAACAGATCGGCGCCCTTGCCGCTGCGGAGCACGGCCATGGCCTGTTCGTTGCTGTCCGCATGGGTGACGGAGGCGCCATTGTCCATGGCTATCTTGGTGGCGGTCGTAAGCTGGCCCTTCAGTGTGCCAACGATGAGAAGCCGCATGATCTGCTCCTGTTATAGGTCCGCGCTCGCTGCGGTCCGTCTATTGTCAGGCTTTCTCAGCCTTGATGATTTCGGTCATGGTTACACCGAGCTTGTCTTCCACGAGGACGACTTCGCCCCGCGCCACCAGCCGGTTGTTGACGTAGATGTCGATGGCCTCACCGACGCGCCGGTCGAGTTCCAGAACGGTGCCGGGCCCGAGCTTGAGGAGCGCGCCGACGTCCATCTTGGAGCGGCCGAGCACGGCGGACACCTGAACCGGCACGTCGAACACCGCTTCGAGGTCGGATGCGATCCGCGAAACCTGTTCGTCCTCGCTGTATCCAACGTCGTCGATCGCCGGCGCATCGGCGGCGTTGAGGTCGGGAAGCGGCACCTGGGTGTCGTTATCGCTCATTGTTCGTTCCCATACCCTCAGGAGTGACCGTTCGATTTGCGTGACGTCATGTAACCGCGCACCAGTTCATCGACCTTGGCGTCGATGGCCGAGCGTTCCAGCACGACCCCTCCGTCAGCCCATTCGATCCTGCAGTCGCCGGTCTCGATATCGGGCTCCGCGAGAATCACGAGTTGTCCGGCGAACCCGCTTTGTTTGCCTACGCGTTCGATTTGCTCGCGCGCCGCGTCGTAGAGCTGATCATTGATCCGCACCACGAGATGCGGCGTCGACACCAGATGCCGAAAGCAGTCGGAGACCAGCGCGGTGACTTCCGTCAAGGGCTCGGCCGCGACCAGTTCACTGCACAGCTTGCGCGCGACCGCGACGGCGACATCGACCGCCTCGGTCTCCATCCGCGCTTCGACGCCGGCGAAGCGTCCGGCGATTCCCTTGATGCCGATCGCGATTTCCTCGATCGCCAGCGCCATGCGGCGGTCGCTCTGCACTTTGGCTTCGTGCTGCGCGTCGTCGAACCCGTTCTGATATGCCCTGGCTTCCGCGGCCGCGATCTGCTGCGCGATCTCCAGAGCCGTCGGCGCACGCTCTCTGGATTTATGCGGAGCCGCGAAGTCCGTATCGAACAGAAATTTTGCCGGAGCGCTCATCAGTACACCAGCTCGTCGTCGGCGCGGTTTTTCGACAGCATGATTTCGCCCTTGGCCGCGAGGTCCTTGGCGAGATTGACCAGCAGCGCCTGCGCCTCGTCGACGTCGCGCAGCCGGACCGGTCCCAGCGCTGCCATGTCGTCCATCAGCATCTTCGCGGCACGCGATGACATGTTGCCCATGAAGAAGGCGCGAACCTCCTCGTTGGCGCTCTTCAATGCGATGCCGAGCTTGTCCTTGTCGACGTGACGCATCAGGGTCTGCGCCGAGCCTGCATCGAGCTTCACCAGGTCGTCGAACGTGAACATCAGCGCCTTGATGCGTTCGGCGGATTCACGGTTCTCTTCTTCCAGCGAAGTGATGAAACGGGTCTCGGTCTGGCGGTCGAAGTTGTTGAAGATTTCCGCCATCACCTCATGGGCATCGCGACGCCGCGTCTGCGACAGGTTGGACATGAATTCGCTGCGCAGCGTTTGCTCGACGCGTTCGATGACTTCCTTCTGCACCGCTTCCATCTTGAGCATGCGGCCGACCACGTCGAGCGCCATGTCCTCGGGCAGAATGGCGAGCACCCGCGCGGCATGTTCCGGTTTCAGCTTCGACAGCACGACCGCGATGGTTTGCGGATATTCGTTCTTGAGATAGTTCGCGAGAACCTCCTCCTGAACGTTGGACAGCTTTTCCCACATATTGCGGCCAGCAGGTCCCCGGATCTCATCCATGATTCCCGTCACCCGGTCGCCGGGGAGATATTGAGTCAGCAGTCGCTCGGTCGCATCGAAGTTGCCCATCAGGGCGCCGGACGCCGACATCCGCGAGACGAATTCGAGCAGCAGATCCTCGACCACGTCGGCCTCGACCGTGCCCAGGGTGGACATCGCCAGCGACAGATCGCGCACCTCGTCGTCGTCCAGCATGGCCCAGACCTTGCCGCCGTACTGCTCACCCAGTGCCAGCATCATCACAGCCGCCCGTTTCGGCCCGCTCATCGGCTTGGACTTGGGGCGGGTGCTCTGACGGCTCGCAAGCGAGGCGACGACACTGTTGATGTCGTTGGCATTTGCATTGGTGGTTTGCGGTACGGCCATGTCAGATCACGCGGGCTCAGCGAGCCATTGACGGATAATGGAAGCGGTTTCGGCCGGATTGCGCTCGGCGAGTTCGCCGACGCGGTGCACCGACTGGGCGTGGACCTGTCCCTGCACCTGAGCGACGTCGATCAGTTGCGCGGTGGCGTTGTTGCCGGGAACGAGATTTTGCCCCGTCGCGCCGGCTTGAGCGCTGGCGTCTGAGAGGGCCGGGAGCGCGGACGATTCGGCGCTCGCCCGCATTGGCTCGGATGCCAGAATACGGCGGACCAGCGGACGGATCACCATGAACGTCACCACGAGGCCGAGCAGCATCATCACGACGAGCTCGATGACGTACATGACGTCGTCTTTCGTGAACTGCATCATTCCGAGCAAGCCCGCCGGCTCCGAGGGCGGAACGACCACAGGCGCTTCGGCGAATTTCAGGTTGACGACCTCGACTTGATCGCCGCGTTTCTGATCGAAGCCGATGGCCGAACGCACCAGCGATGCGATGCGATCGAGCTGATCCTTGCTGCGCTCCGCGTAGACCATCTGGCCTTTGTCGTCTTTCGTATAACTGCCGTCGACGAGAACGGCGACCGAGATACGGTTGACGCGGCCGGCTTCGGTCACTTCGGTCTTGGTGGTGCGCGAAATCTCGTAGTTGTTGGTCTCTTCGCTCTTCTTGCTCTGGTCGCGCGCGGGATTGGTGCCGTCCGACCGCTGATTGCCGGGGAGCTCGTTGTTGACGGTGACCTGGCCGTTGCTCTCCGCGGTGGTGGAGGATTCCTCGCGGGTCTGGCTGGATCGCAGCACCCGGCCTTCCGGATCGAACTTGTCCGAGGTCTGGGTGACCTTGTTGTAATCGAAGTCGGCGGAGAGCTCGACGCGGGCGCGCCCACTTCCGACCACCGACGACACGATCGCCTCGACCTGATTGCGCATGCGCTTTTCGAATGCGGCGCGCCGCTCGTCTCCGCTCACGCCGTCGGCATCGGTCGCGGAGCCGTCGGCAAGCAACTGGCCGGCTTCGTCCACGATGGACACCCGCTGCGGCTTCAGTCCGTTGACGGCCGAGGCGACGAGATGCCGGATGGCGCGGATCTGCTGCGGTTCGAGGCCGCCGCGAACGCGCAGCACGATCGACGCCGAAGGCTGAGGCGCTTCGCGCGAGAACAGCGGCCGGTCGGGCAGCACGAGATGCACGCGGGCATCCTGGATGCGGTCGATGGCCTTGATGGTGCGTGAAAGTTCGCCTTCAAGAGCGCGCAGGCGGTTGATGTTCTGGACGAAACTGGTGGTGCCGAGCGCGTCGGACTTGTCGAAGATCTCGTAGCCGACTCCGCCCCCTTTGGGCAGACCGGCCTCGGCGAGCTTCATGCGCAGCCGCGTCACTTTGTCCTTCGGCACCATGATTACGGCGCCGTCGTTCCGGATCTCGTAGGGGATCGCCTGGCGTTCGAGATCCTTGATGATTCCCGAGGAGTCCTCGACGCTGAGATCGGTAAAGAGGGTCGTCATCTGCGGCGCAGTGACGCGCATGATCACGAATGCGAAGAAGCCGAGCAGCGCGGTGGTGACCGCGACCATCGCCATCAGCCGGGACGGACCGAGGCCTTTCAGGAATGCCAACAGACTCTGCAACGAACCAGCCCCTCGGATTCGGCCGTGAAAGACCGACTGGGCAATTATTGCCTATGGTATGGTTTCGATATGGTTAACGGCGGTTAAGACCCGTGACGAAATTGCAAAATAGCAAAAAACCGCCATCCGAAAGGATGGCGGTTTTCTGAAAATTCGAAGTATCCGCGAAGATACCTTACTGGCGATATTGCTGGATGCGCGTGGTGCGCAGCCCCGCGAGGCCATGCTGATCAATCGAGAACTGCCAGGACAGAAATTCGTCGACGGTCAGCGTATAGCGGCTGCAGGCCTCCTCAAGAGAGAGCAATCCGCCTCGTACCGCGGCAACGACCTCGGCCTTGCGGCGGATCACCCACCGTTTGGTCCCGGGTGCCGGCAGATCCGCGATCGTTAACGGGCTGCCGTCGGGCCCGATGACGTATTTCACCCTCGGGCGATGGGGTTCTGTCATGGCGTACTCACAAACTCTAAACCACTGAACTCACCGAGAAACCCTACGCGCCGCGGCTTAAAATTTGCCTAAGCCCAAGGCTTCAATACGATTCTCCTTGGAAATGCCGTTCCAGAACGGCGCCGGGCCACCTTTCGGGTGGCCCGGGACCGGTCAAATATGCAGGAAGGCGGGAGCGGACCCGGCTGAACCGCGACTGCGGTCAGTTCACGATGCGCCTGATTTGGCTGATCGTGTAAGTCTCGCCGCCGATCGACAGCAACGGCGGCGACTGGGTCAGATCAACGGAATTCACCTGACCCTGAACTTGCGTCGAGACCGTGACCGGATTGCCGGACGCATCGGCGGCTGTTGCCGTCAGCGTGTATTTGCCATCGGGCCATTGCGTGCCGTCATTGCCGAGGCCGTTCCAGGAGAACACCTGATTGTCGCCGGGATTGACGCCGTAGGAGCCCGAGAAGACGTTCTGACCGGTGCTGTTGGCGATGTTGACGGTGAGGGTCGAGGCGGCCGGGACGCTGAGCTGCCACGTCGCGGCGTTGTTGGTCATGGTGGCGGTGCTGCCGTCGACCACGGCGTTCTTGCCGACAAAGTCCAGTGCCTGCGTGGCCTGCGTGGTCTGCTGCAAGGAGACGAGACTCGAGAGCTGGTCGTTCGTCTTCAACTGCTGCTCGACACCGGCAAACTGAACGAGCTGCTGGGTGAACTGGTTGGTGTCCAGCGGATCGAGCGGGTTCTGGTTCTGCAACTGCGTCGTCAGCAGTGTCAGGAAGGTCTGGAAGTTGCCGGCCAGCGTGCCGTTGTTGTCGGCCGATGTCGACGAGCTTGAAGAGGAAGCAGGCGGCGTCGTCGTGCCCGACACTACCTGTTGAACCGCTGAACCCACTGACGCCGTCATGTCCGTCTCCTTAAACCCTGATGTCGAGGCCGCTGCTCGATCCGAGCATCCGGCCATAGCTTCGTCCGGCCGCCGCCGCGGGAACGACGTCGTCTTCGGTCACGATCAGGCGCTGCGCGTTGCGGCCAGTATCATCGCGCGCGGTCTGGCCTTGTGAGGACTGATCCCGCAAGCTGAATTGCAAGCCGCTATCGCCCGTCTTCAATCCCGCATCCTGCAGCGCGCGCTGAAGCTGTGGTGCATCCTGCCGCAGCATCGCAAGCGTTTCCGGCTTCTCGACCGTCAGATGGGAGGTGACCCGGCCTTGACGGTCGACGTCGAGACGGACATCGATGCGGCCGAGATCTGCGGGGTCGAGCCGTATTTCGAAGCGGCTCTCGCCGCTCTGTGCCGTGACCGCGATTTGGACCGCGAGTCCGTTCAGCGGCACCACCGCGCCGGCTGCGGCCGCGACATTATACTGCGGCGTCGTCGGCGCCGTCGCGACGGTGGATTGCACCTGCGGCTGCGCAAGCGCGCTATTGATACCCTGCTGCTGGCCGCTGTCGGCCTGGCCGGGTTGCGGTTGCGGAGCGGCGGCATCGGTTGCCCGAGCAGAATGCTGCGGTGCTGCTGCTCCCGGCTGGGTTGCGAGCGTGCCGGCGTCGGACGCGGCGGTCTTCGCGCTGTCGGTGGCAACAGCATCATGCTTGTGGTCGCCGGCCGTGGCGTCGTGTGACGCGGCGGGGCTGCCGGATGGGGCTGACGTAGCCGTTAAGTCGGCGGCCGCCGGTCCGGGTTGGAGTCCGGTCGTGACCGAGGATGTCGTCTTGGCCGGCTGCGCGTTGTCCGGTATCTTTGCGGTCGCCTTCGCGGTGGCTGGTGCCGCGGCGATTGCTACCGCGAGGGCATTACCAGCTTCGCTATCAAGACCGGTATGTATGGCGTTTGTCTGTGTGACCTGCACGTCCTGGACGATCGGCGCCGTGAGCGTCGCAGTGTCGGCGGTGGCGGCCGGAGTGAATCCGGTTGTCGCAGGCGTGGCGCGCTGTGCGCCTGCCGCTTGTGCCGGCATGAGTCCGGTGGCTTGGATTGCTTCGGCCGCCGAACCGATGGTGTCAGTTGCGGCAGGTGTGGCGGCGGCTATCGATGGCGTGGCAGCGACGGGCGTCGTAACCGGGACGGCAACCGCAACCGGCGTTGTGGGTTGCGGCGACGCGGTCGGGTCTGCCGTCGCAGCGTCCGAGGCCACCAGCTTGGCGTCGGAGGCGTCCTTGGTCGAAACTCCTTCGGTGCGCTCGTGTTTGGCCTGATGGTTGTGCGTGTCGTGCGATGCTTCTGTCCCCGTGGGGGGCTTCTCAATGCCGGTGCCCGGTCCCGCAGCCGAATTGGTCGCCGGTTGGCCGGATGACGCCTGGGAGTCGCGCATCTGTGCATTGTCATCGGCCGGCGTGGTCCGATCCGGGCGGGAGGCTTCGGGAGGCCGGTCAGAACGCTCATCATGCTGATCGGATCGATTCGACGTCTGTGGAGTCGCAGCCTGCGAGGCCTGCGCGTTGGCATCGACCAGGGCGCCAAAGCTGTCGGCCTGCGGCGACTGGTCGTCCCGCGCTGGCTTTTGCCGCGTGGTCGGGAACGACGCACTGGGAGCAACTTCTGATGTCACGCTAAGCACAGACGACCTCTCACGATGAGTTGCGAACAGAACAGCAAGGACCGGGCCACTATTTAACGAAAATAAATAACTAACAAATTCAAGGTGTTATTTGGATTAGCCGGCATCGGAACCGGCCGTTTGGCTGCTTCCTTTCTGCCCGGCGGCAAGATTTGCCCTCGGTCGGGCGGCGCCGCTCGGCCGCGATTGCTTCGCGGGGATACGGACTATATTAAAGACTGTCAGTCGGCCCGACGGAGCGGAATCCCGCTTCCGAACGCTGCGAAAGTCTCCGATCGCAAGGGTATGTGACCTTGCGCGGTCTCATCAATGACGAGTTCGATGGTCAACAGTCTGGATCTGGAAGGTCGTCCTCAGGACACGCGGATCGTGGTCGCCATGTCAGGTGGCGTCGATTCGTCGGTGACG
>JBDTCP010000229.1:0-6127 GCA_039923555.1 Nitrobacter sp. | reverse complement strand
GCCCGCTTGTTGCATGCGATGAAAGCGCAGCACCTGCTGCGCCGTGGACGGGCGCAGACGTTCATAGGTCTGCTCCGCCGCCTCGATATCCGCCACATCGATGCCCGTCAGATCCTTGCGCATATTGATGATGGCTTTAACGGTCGACCAGGACAGGCCACCTACCTTGGCCAGAATGAGTACGCCCTCGGTCTGGGATTCGATCATCATGTTTTCGGCGACCGCGACCGAGACATCGGCGAGACAGGCGATGGCCGCGTTGGTTTCGTCGAATTTTTGGGCTTCGGCGAAAGAAGCGACCTCATGCTCATCGAGCCGTCCGTCTTCGTACAGCGACTTGACCAGCCCGTGCGCGATGGTCGTTTCCTTGCTGATGGCCGCGGGCGCCGACTGCGCTCGCCGCGCCACTTCGCTGACCACGGCCGATACATCGCCCGCCCGATGCGGATTGGCCGCCGCGAGACGCGTTCGCACCGAGGCAGAGGCCTTCGCGATCAGCTTCAGATAATGGTGCCTCGGAATCGATGGCTGCATGCCGACACAGGTGGCAATGTCATCGTGGTCCTCGGCGCGTGCAACCAGCCGCGTGAAACCCTGTTCGGAAAATTCGGCGCCCGGATTGTTGACGGTGCTTTTGACGACCTCGTCGTTGCCCAGCTCCACCAGAACGTCGGTGACCGCCCCGCTCAAGACCTTGCGCATCGAGATCGCCAGCAGATGAGCCTGGCTCTTGCTGCGGGCATTCTCGACCAGCGCGTCATCTCCGAGCCGTTCGGACAGCGACAGCACCGGTGCGGCGACTTCGATCAGATCGTCGAAGGCCAGGGTGTGAATGATCTGCGGCGGGGCCTTGGCAACAGGTGCGAGGCGCTGGGCGAGCAATGCTTTCGCCGACGTCTCGATGTGCCGAATCAGGCAGTTGAACACATCGTCAAAGACCGTGATCTGCTCGTCGGAATAGTCGACCGTATTGTTCAGGAACAGGTCGGTGACCCGCCGCAGCGTTTCGACCCGCCGCGCGACGGTGCCATGGGCGAGGGTGTTCTGAAGTTCGTCGAGCAGATTTGTCGAGGGGGTGGCCGGTTTGGAAGCCATGGCTCTATCCTGGAGTTCTCTCGTAGAAAGCCGCGACATTCTGGTCCGCGGCCGCGATCGGCGATTTTGCCGGCGGCGAAATCTACGGGAAAAGCCTTTAGGTTTGGTATCTTTGGCCGGGATCGGAAGCCGCCGGCATCGTTAACAGGCTTCTTCTTCACGGAAATTTCCGCGTGTCGAGACAGGATGCAAGTTCGAGACCCTCGGTGGTCCGGTCTCTAATCCCGGGAGTGCCTTGCCCTTTTCGACGATTCAGGCACAACCTAGTAGAGTGAATTTGACATTCGCTCCGCCTTTTGGCCGATATCTGCAATTTGAGAAGATTTTGCCTTTGCCAGTCGAACCTTCAGCCCTCCAAACCCGACCAATTCTGCGAGACGGCCAGTGAGCGCGACGCAGGCGGCTTCGGATGAAGCTCTGATCGCCCGGATCGCTCAAGGCGACCGCCTCGCCATGCAGGTGCTGTACGGGCGGCATCACGTCAGGGTCTTTCGTTTCGGACTAAGGCTCGTGCGGAACGAACAGGTCGCAGAAGACCTCATCAGTGAGGTTTTTCTCGATGTGTGGCGTCAGGCCGGCAAGTTCGAAGGCCGATCCGCCGTCTCCACCTGGCTGCTGGCCATCACGCGTTTCAAGGCCCTGTCGGCGCTCCGCCGCAGGAAGGATGCCGAACTGGACGATGAGACCGCCAATGCGGTCGAGGACCAATCCGACAACCCCGAGGTGACGGTACAGAAGAAGGATACGGGTAACGCGCTGCGAAAATGCCTGATGCAGCTTTCGGCGGAGCACCGGGAAATTGTCGATCTCGTCTACTACCACGAGAAATCGGTGGAAGAGGTCGCCGAGATTGTCGGAATCCCTGAGAACACGGTGAAGACGCGGCTATTCTATGCGCGCAAGAAACTGGCCGGTCTGCTGAAAGCAGCCGGCATAGAACGAGGTTGGCCATGATGGCGGCGAACAAGAAGATCGCGGAAGATGCGCCCGGAGATATCGAGGCGCTGCTGCCGTGGCATGCGGCCGGAACGCTGAACGCGCGAGATACCCGCCAGGTCGAGGAGGCGCTTGCCCGCGATCCGAAGCTTGCGAAGCAGTATGCTGTGATCCGGGACGAATACGCCGAGACCATTTCGCTGAATGAAAACCTCGGTGCGCCGTCCACGCGCGCGATGCAGAAGCTGTTCGCCGCGATCGATGCCGAACCGGCGCCGAGCGTCCCGATGTCGCGCAGCCTGTCGGCGCGAATCTCGGAATTCTTTGCTGCGCTGTCGCCGCGCACGCTGGCCGCGGCCGGCGCGGTCGGCGCCCTGGTGGTTGTGCTTCAGGCCGGCGTGATCGCCGCGATGCTGGCCAAGGATGATGGCCATTCGTTTCAGACCGCGTCTTATCGTACGCCGAATAAGCCGTTGACCCGCGGACTGGAAACGGAATCAGGACCGCAGGCGCTGGTGCGGTTCGCGCCAGATGCGCGCATGTCCGATATCAACGCATTCCTTGACACCTATCAGGCGACCATAGTTTCGGCGTCCAAAGGCGGCTTGTTCCAGTTGCGCTTCGACGGCAAGCCCACCTCCGCCCCCGAGGTCTCGAGCCTGATGGGCAGGCTTCAAAGTGAGAAGATCGTCAATCTGGCGGTTCCTGCTCAGTAGCGGATGCACCCAGTGCGTGCCATTGACCGTTCCGGACTCAAAGGAGTGCCGACGATGGAGAATCGCGCGATGCGGCAGCGCATAACGAAATTGAGCGTCGTGCTCGCTGCTTTGATGGGTCTGTGCTGGCTCGTCGGCTTCGATGTCTTCTCGGCGCACGCGCAAAGCTCCATGCGCATGCAGGGACGCGCGCCAGTGATCGGATCGCGCGGCGGCATGACGGGGATGCCCGGGCGCGGCGGGATGCATGGCGGCTACCGGCCGGGCTGGGGCCATCGCGGCATCGGGCTGGGTTATGGCGTGCCGCTCGGTGTCATCGCCACCCCATATCCATATGAAGTCATCGACGACTACGACGGTCCGGTGGACAGCCGGCAATCGCGTCCCCCACGCCGCAAGACGGTTGTCCGCGAACGGCAGCCGCGGAAGCCGGTCCCCGGCGTCACGGCGTCAGGCCTGTCTTATGTTCGCTACGCGCCCAACACCTATCCGGTTTGCGCGCGCGGCGATGGCGCGATGAGCGGTGCCTGCAATGGCCGTCCGTTCGTCGCCGACCGCGGAGGTAATGGCCCGCCGTCGCAGGATCAGAACAGCGGACCTCGCCGCAATGCGGGGCAAGCTGCTGCGACGCGCAACTATCTGCCCGGCGAGATCGTCGCTGAAACCGGCACCATGTCCGATACCGAACTCGCCGCACTGGCACGGCGGCATCGGATCGACCGCATCGCCTCGCAGAATTTTCCGCTGACTGACAGCACGGTCAGCCTGTTCCGCATTGTCGGCCGCCGGCCGGTCGGACAGGTCCAGGCCGAACTGCGGGCCGATGCCGCCGTGCGTTCGGCCCAGCCGAATTTTCGTTATGTCCTGCAGGACCAGAAAACGGTGGCTGCGGTGGCCGAAGGCGATCCGGCACAATATGCGCTGGCAAAGCTGCGGCTGCCGGAAGCGCATACGCTGGCGCATGGCCGCAACGTCACCATTGCGGTGATCGATTCCGGAATTGACACCAATCATCCCGAGCTCGCAGGTTCGATTGCCGCCAGCTTCGATGCGCTCGACAGCAAGGATGGTCCGCATGTGCATGGGACCGGCATCGCAGGGGCGATCGTCGCTCACGCGCGGCTGATGGGTGGCGCCCCGTCGGCAAGGATTCTTGCGATCCGCGCCTTTGCCGTCGCGCAGGGCACGGCCGAGAGCACCTCGTTCGCAGTCCTCAGGAGTCTCGACTATGCGGCGGCGCATGGCGCGCAAATCGTCAACATGAGTTTTGCGGGTCCAAAGGATGCGCTGGTCTCGCGCGGGCTCGCCGCGGTGGCTGCAAAGGGTATCGTCATGGTGGCCGCGAGCGGCAATGCCGGACCGACATCGCCACCGCTCTATCCCGCCGCCGATGCCGACGTGATCGCGGTCAGCGCGACCGACGCCCACGATCGTCTGTTCGCCGCATCCAACCGTGGCAGTCAGATCGCGGTCGCGGCTCCCGGCGTCGATATCTTCCTTCCCGCGCCCGGCGGCAAATATCAGATAACGTCGGGCACGTCGTTCTCGGCGGCCTATGTCAGTGGTCTCGTGGCCCTGATCCTGGAGCGCAATCCGGCGCTCAAGCCTGCCGACGTCCGCGCAATTCTGACGGCAAGTGCGCGCGATCTCGGCACGCCGGGCCGTGACGATTTGTTCGGCGCTGGCGAGGCGGACGCATACGGTGCCCTGCAGGCTGTCTCCCGCGATGCTGTCTCGGCCGCGGCCGGAGCCGTGCCGGTCATGGCGGTGTCCGATCCCGCGCCGGCAGCCGCCGCGCCCGATGCCGCGGCTGGAACGACCAGCCAGGCAGCGCCCGCGAGTGAACCGCAGCCCGCTGCGGCGGTGACGGATTTGCCTGCGGTCGATACGTCCGCGAAATAATCAGTCGTTTAGCGCGCATTCCGCAAAAGTGGATGCGGTTTTGCGATCAGAATACGCGCAAGTTATTGATTGAGAGCATTTTCTTCACGCTAACCGGATTCCACTTAGCCGGAAAATGCTCTGGCTCGTTAAAAAAATTCCAAGCCGCCTTGAACGTTTCCCGGATGCTCCGCGACAGAAGGAATGTGGGAGCCAACTCCCAAGGCTATATCCGGCGCGAGCGCCCATCCACCCCAGCGCCTATATGGCTTGACCCGTCCGGTTGTCCCCCCGGGCGGGTCTTCTCATTTTCAGCGATCCACGCCTTCAGCGATCGTGTAGCGCCTTCGAACACCGCCCGTCAGCGTCGCGTCGCGCGTATCGGTCCCGGGCCGGCTACCATCTATAAATGGTTCGGAAAAGCCGCATCAGTGGAAAGCCCTACGAAGGGCGTCATATTCGTGCCACAAAGTGCTGGACTTCGCCGAAGTTTTCCACAGAATATCCGACAAGCACTGCATGATTCGTTCGTTGCGTCTGCGTCCGTTCCCCTCCTTGCGGACTGTCCCATGACCCAACGATACGACGCCGGGCACGCTCAAGCCCACGCTCAAGATATCCTCAATCGCTGGTACGTCCTTGCCGAGCGGCGGCTCGATCATCTCATCGAGCTTTATGAAAGCGGCCGCTGGCGACGCTACCATTCCGAAAACGCCTTCATGGAAAACCTCCGAGAGGCGAAGACCGTCGTCGAAATCTGGCGAGTGCTGGCGCGGCGCGAGGCGACGCCGGACAATCGAGCCATCGACTGGTCCTGGCTCGATCAGTTCGATCAACCTGCAGAAGTTTCTTCCGCGATACAGGATGAGCAATCGTCGGCCCGGCTGCTGGGAACTGCGGCGGTGCATGCGGCGCTGACGTCGATCATGGTATTGCAGGACGACGCGGCGGTCGAAGCGGACTATACGCCGGCTGGCGAGGAAACGGCATCGAGCGCCGAATTAACAACCGGGATCTTGCCCGATCTGCGCACCCTTCAGGAGCGTTATCCGATGCTGCAACACAACACGCTGTAGCGGCAGCTAAAGCGGGATGAAGTCTGACTGAACCGCCAAGCCTTTATCCGCGCCCCCGACTTCAACGCACCGCATTGGTCCCGATCATCGCCTGAGTATACTTTGCTGCACCGCTCGCCGCGAGGTCGGGCGTCACAGGCTTGGCGTGATCGAGCCCGACCACTGCGCCGCGCGGTGCGTCCGAAATCACGTTGTTGTTGACCAGCGCCGTGCCCGCCCCGTCCACGACCGAAACGCCGATGCCGATGAAGGTTTTGCGGATCACGTTGCCTGTGATCGCGACGTCGCGCAGATACTTGCCCCAGCCGGCCATGATGCCGAACGACGGGGCGTTCTCGATCACGTTGCCGGTGACGGAGGTGTCGGCCTCGACATAAATGCCGATGCCGGCGTCATCGTCGGGCGCTGTGCCGATCGGACGTT
>JBDTCP010000228.1:0-10548 GCA_039923555.1 Nitrobacter sp. | reverse complement strand
GTGCTTCGGCGGCTTGTCAGCGATCCAGCCCCGCGGATACGTGAGCCGGATAATGACCCGATTCAGGACGCGACCATTCTCTTGATAGGGCGTGGCGCCGCCTATCCGACGCTCTCGGTTGCATTTGGCGAACGGCTCGGCGTGGTCGGCGCATTCAGCATCGAGGCGGCGGCGAAGCACCTCAAGGCGCGCGACCTCGACGGCATCGTTATCGGCGAGGGATTCAGCTCCCGCGTGGTCGACGCGTTCCTGACGGTGCTGGCGGAAGACACGCGCTTTCGCAATCTGCCGGTGGCCGTCACAGCCGGCAACCTGGCCGCATGCCATGATCTCCCCAATCTCGAAGTGATCTCGGGCGAACCCGCACACATCGCAAGCACATTCCTGCCGTTGATCCGGCAACACGCATTCGAGGCGCGCCTTTATCGCACGCTGAAGTCCCTCGATGCAGGAGGTTTATTGGACCCGCGGACCGGTCTTTTGACGGTGGAGGCCTTCCACCGCGAGCTCGCTACGGCGATCCATCAGACTCAGTCCCATGGCGGAAGCCTATCCGTTGCCCGGTTTTCGTTCGATCAAAGGCAGGAGCGCCCGCTGTTCGACGCGGCTCGCATTCTGAACCGGTTGATGCGACGAATGGATTTCGGAACACTCGAAGGCGACGGGTCGATCGTTGTGATTTTCAACGACGCCGATTTGCGCAGCGCCTACATGATCGCGCGGCGGCTTTCGAGCGTGATGAAGCATACGGCGTATGGCGCCAAACGAGAACCGCGGATCGATCCTCATGTTACCTTAACGGCGTCCCGGCCCGACGATTCCGTAAAGTCGCTTCTCGCCCGGCTGAACGACGAGGCGCAGCGCGCGGCATCATAACTGCATCACGCCGCTTTGCGATCTTCCGCGAGATTGGCGAGCTGGCGCATGATTTCGGTGGTTCCCGTCAGGCGTTCCTCCGGCGTTTCCCAGTTCTGGAAGAACACGACCTTCATGTCGGGACGGACCTTCGCCGCCTGGCCGTGCTGGCGGATGAAATAGACCAGCCGATCGGGTTGCGCGAACTTGTTGTCGCGGAAGGAAATCACCGCACCCTTCGGTCCCGCATCCACCTTCTCGACATTGGCACGACGGCAATAGGCCTTGATGGCCGCGACCTTGAACAGATAACGGACCTCATCCGGCAACGGACCGAAGCGGTCACGCAACTCGGCGGCGAAATTGTCGATCTCATCATCAGTGTCGAGATCGGCCAGCCGGCGATACAGCGACAGTCGTACGGCGAGATCCGCAACGAATTCTTCCGGGATCAGGACCGGCATTCCAACGGTAATCTGCGGCGACCAGCGATCAGCGGCCGGCTCCGCAACGCCAGCCTTCAGATTCAGAATCGCCTCCTCCAGCATCGACTGATAGAGCTCGAAGCCAACTTCCTTGATGTGGCCGGACTGTTCCTCTCCAAGCAGATTGCCCGCGCCTCGAATGTCGAGGTCGTGCGACGCAAGCTGGAAACCGGCCCCTAGCGTGTCCAGCGATTGCAGCACCTTGAGCCGGCGCTCGGCTTGCGCCGTGATCTTATGCGTGGAAGGCAACGTGAACAGCGCGTAGGCCCGCAATTTCGAACGCCCAACACGACCACGCAACTGATAGAGCTGCGCCAACCCAAACATGTCCGAACGATGTACAATGAGGGTGTTGGCAGATGGAATATCGAGTCCGGATTCGATGATGGTGGTCGAAAGCAGTATGTCGTACTTGCCGTCGTAGAAGGCCGACATGATGTCCTCGATCACCGTCGGCGCCATCTGACCATGCGCGACGGCGACCTTCATCTCCGGCACATGCTTGTCGAGGAAATCCTTGACCTCCGCGAGATCATCGATGCGCGGTACCACGTAGAAGGCCTGGCCGCCGCGATAGCGCTCACGCAGCAGCGCCTCGCGGATCATCAAGGGATCATGCGGTGCTACAAAGGTGCGGACTGCGAGCCGATCGACCGGCGGCGATGCGATGATCGAGAGATCGCGCACGCCGGTCAGCGCCAATTGCAGCGTGCGCGGAATCGGAGTTGCGCTCAGCGTCAGCACGTGAACCTGCGCACGCAACTGCTTCAGCCGCTCCTTGTGGGTGACGCCGAAATGTTGCTCCTCGTCGACCACGAGAAGCCCGAGGTCTCTGAACTTGATAGATTTGCCGAGCAGCGCATGGGTGCCGACCACGATATCTACAGAGCCCTCGGCAATCCCCTTCTTGACCTGCGTCAAATCCTTCGGCGACACCAGCCGCGACGCTTGCGCGACGTTGACCGGGAAGCCGCGGAACCGCTCGGTGAATGTCTTGGTATGTTGGCGCGCCAGCAACGTCGTCGGCACCACGACGGCGACCTGCTTGCCGTCGAGCGCGACCGCGAAGGTCGCCCGCAATGCCACCTCGGTCTTGCCAAAACCGACGTCGCCGCAAATCAGCCGATCCATTGGCCGTCCGCTCTCGAGATCCTTCAGCGATGCATTGATTGCGCCGAGCTGATCTTCAGTTTCCTCGTAAGGGAAGCGCGCGCAGAATTCGTCGTAGAGGCCGGACTGTACAGGCATCTTCGGCGCTTCGTGCAGGTGCCGTGCTGCGGCGATCTTGATGAGTTCGCCTGCGATCTCGCGGATGCGGTTTTTCAGCTTGGCCTTGCGCGCCTGCCAGCCGCTGCCACCGAGGCGATCGAGTTCGACGTTGGCGTGATCGGAGCCGTAGCGCGACAGCAGTTCAATGTTTTCGACTGGCAGGAACAATTTGGTCTCGTTGGCGTAGCGCAGTTCCAGACAATCGTGTGGTGCGCCAGCTACCTCCAGGGTTTGGAGGCCAATGAAACGGCCGATGCCGTGCTCGACATGCACCACTAGATCGCCCGCGGACAGGCTGGTTGCTTCCGAAATGAAGTTATCGAGCTTGCGGCTGGCCTTGCGCGGCCGCACCAGGCGATCACCGAGAATATCCTGTTCGCTGATGACTGCGATGGTCTCGGTCTCGAACCCGCTCTCCATGCCGACGACCGCCAGCATGACTTCATTGCGGGGCGTAGCCTGAACCGTGCGCCAGGCGTTGACGCTCGTCAGATTGAGCAGCTTGTGATCCCTGAGCATGCTCGCCATGCGATCGCGCGAGCCCTCGCTCCACAACGCGACGACAACTTTCTTCCGCGCGGCCTGCAGGTCCTGTACGTGAGCGACCACGGATTCGAACACATTGACCGAGGTGTCGGCTCGTTCTGGTGCGAAATTCCGTCCTTGCCGCGCGCGCGCATCAACGACATCGGTGCCGTCCTCAGGTACCGCGAACGGCGTCAAGCGAACAAGCGGCTCGGCGTCGATGCGTTTCGACCATTCATCCGGCGTCAGATAGAGTCGCTCGGGCGGCAGCGGCTTGTAAGGCGCACCACCGCCTGGGTGCTCCACGGCCTCGCGCCGCGCCTCATAGTAGTCCGCAATCTGTTTGAATCGCTCTGCCGCGGCGTCTTCTCCCTGTGGTTCGATTGCAATAGGCGCGCCGTCGAGATAGTCGAACAGCGTATCCATTCGCTCCTGAAACAGCGGAAGCCAGTGCTCCATGCCCGGATACCGCCGTCCTTCACTGACAGCCTCATACAACAAGTCATCCCGCCCGGGTGCTCCGAAGGCCGCCACATATCCCATGCGGAAACGCCGGATTGTTTCAGTCACGAACTGGAATTCGGAAATCGGCACCAGATCGAGCGAACGCATGTCGAGCAGCGTGCGCTGGGTTTCCGCATCGAACGACCGGATCGACTCCAATGAATCGCCGAAGAAATCGAACCGCACGGGCTGGTCAAGACCGGACGGAAACAGATCGAGGATGCCGCCGCGCACGGCGTATTCGCCGGGCTCGCGGACGGTCGACGAGCGACTGTACCCATTATGCTCCAGCCACGCGACGATCGAGTCCATCGGCACCACGTGGCCGGGTGCGACCGACAGAGCTTGCGACGCGACGATCTCGCGCGCGGGCACGCGTTGCAGGATGGCGTTGACCGTCGTCAGGACGATCAAGGGCGTTTCGCTGCCGGTCAGACGGGACAAACGCGCCAACGTCGTGAGACGCTGGGCAAGGATGCCGCCGTGCGGCGAGACCCGATCGTAGGGCTGACAGTCCCACGCCGGAAACTGCATCACCGAAATATCAGGCGCGAAGAACTCAAGCGCGCGCGCCAGTTGCTGCATGCGCGGACCGTCCCGGCAGACCACGGCGAGGCTGACAGCCGAAGCCTGCCGCCCCTCTTTGGCCTTGATGGCCCGCCCAAGGTCCGAGACGACGAGCCCTTCGGCGCCTTCCGCGACATTCGCGAGCGTCAAGGGACGGCCAGGCGACAGTGATTCCGCAGGTGATCGTGCAGCCACCATCATGCGCCCAGCTCTGATGGCCGAAACGATTTGATACGATCAAACAACGCCGTCCGGTATTCGAGTGCCAGCAGAGTGCCGCCGCTCAGCGCGGCATAGAGATCCGGGTCCGGAACCTCAATGAGACTTTCGAGATCGGCCAATTCGGCATCGCTCAGCGAACCGATTTCCGCATCGGCGAAACGGCCGAGGATCAGGTCCATTTCGCGCATGCCCCGACGCCAGCAGCGAAACAACAGCCGTTTGCGGCGGTCATCCAGGCCGCCGCTTGATCGTGTTGATCCCGTCATCCGCCAATCCCATCCGAACGCCAAAAGCCCGGACGAGCCGGGCCGGCATCATATAGCCTTCGCGATTGGGAATGTCAGCACCTGTCTCGCATTGCATAATCCATAAATTGCATCCAAGGCTGCGAGCGCCGCCACTAACTTTTCGTCGAGTCATTTGATGCGCCCTGCACTGCTCAACCCTCTGTTTGCATCGGTGACCAGCCTGTCCGGCGTCGGTCCGAAGCAGGACAAGCTGTTCCGGTATCTGCTCGGGCGCGACGAGACCCCGCGGCTGCTCGATCTGCTATTTCATCTGCCTGCGAGCGTCGTCGATCGCAGGGCGCGACCCAAGATTCGCGACGCCGTCCCCGGCACCATCGTGACGCTGGAGGTGATCGTCGACCGGCATCGCTCTGCGCCGCCTGGACGCTCGCGCGCGCCGCATCTGGTCTATGCCAGCGACAACACCGGGGACGTCGTGCTGACCTACTTCCGCGCCCAGCCGGGTTATGTCGAAAAGCTGCTTCCGGTCGGAAGCAAGCGCTATGTCTCGGGCACCGCGCAGATGTTCGACGGCACCTTGCAGATCGTGCATCCCGATCGTGTGGTCGATGAGGCGGGGCTGGCGAATCTCTCGGGCATCGATCCCGTCTATCCCCTCACCGAGGGCCTGGCGCTGGGTTCCTTGCGGCGCGCTATCGCGATGGCCCTGCAGAAGCTCCCCGAGCTACCCGAATGGATCGGCCCCGAAGTGCTGCGTCGGTGCGGTTTCCCAACACTGGAGGAAGCACTCCATCGCGTTCATGTCCCTTTAGAATTGACCGATATCCTGCCGGAAGGTCCGTTCTGGTCACGCCTTGCCTTCGACGAGTTGCTCGCCGGACAACTCGCTCTGGCTTTGGTCCGCGCACAGCTTCGGCGGCCGGCTGGAAGCCGACACGCTGGCGACGGACACCTACGCAACAAGATCATCGACGCGCTTCCCTACGCACTGACGACGTCCCAGCAGCGGGCCGCGGCCGCGATCAGCGACGACCTGCGGCAACCCGTGCGGATGCTGCGGCTGCTTCAAGGCGACGTCGGCTCGGGCAAGACGGTCGTCGCGCTGCTCGCCGCCGCGGCCGTGACCGAGGCCGGCAAACAGACGGCTTTGATGGCGCCGACCGAAATCCTTGCCCGCCAGCATATCAAGACCATCGCGCCACTGGCCGAACGGGCCGGCATGCGCGTTACGATCCTCACCGGCCGCGAGAAAGGCAAGGAACGCCGGGAGCTCGTTGCACACCTGGCCAATGGTGACATCGACCTGCTGGTCGGGACCCACACGCTTATCCAGGACGACGTCGTGTTCAAGGCGCTGGCGCTTGCGGTGGTGGATGAACAGCACCGTTTCGGCGTGCGTGAGCGTCTCGCATTGACCGCCAAGGGCGAGGCCGTGGACGTGCTGGTGCTGAGTGCGACGCCGATCCCGCGAACGCTGGTTCTCACCTATTTCGGGGATATGGACGTGTCCGAGTTGCGCGAAAAACCTGCCGGCCGGCAGCCGATCGATACCCGCGCCCTCCCCGACAGCCGCCTGAACGAGGTGATGGACGCGGTTGGCCGCGCCGTAAAGGCCGGCAAGCTGGTTTACTGGATTTGTCCGCTGGTCGAGGAATCCGAGACCGTCGACCTAACCGATGCGGAACAGCGCTTTGACAGCCTCAAGGGCCGCTTCGGCGACAAGGTCGGCCTTGTTCACGGTAAAATGCGCGGCCCCGAAAAAGATCGCGTGATGGCACAATTCGCGGCGGCCGAAATCAATCTGCTGGTGGCGACAACCGTTGTCGAAGTCGGCGTCGATGTGCCGGCGGCGACCATCATGGTCATCGAGAACGCAGAACGTTTTGGCCTCGCGCAACTCCATCAGCTACGTGGGCGCATCGGTCGCGGTTCGGAATCGTCGACATGTCTATTGCTTTACCGGGAGCAGCTCGGCGAGATGTCCGCCGCCCGGCTGCGGGTTATCCGGGAGACCACAGATGGCTTCCGTATCGCCGAAGAAGATCTAAAACTGCGCGGCGAAGGCGACGTGCTCGGCACCCGCCAAAGCGGCCTGCCCGGCTATCGCGTTGCGCGTTCTGATGTCCACGCTCAACTTGTCACGCAGGCTCGCGACGAAGCCTTGCGTATCATGACGGAGAACCCGAAGCTGACGGGCGCGCATGGCGAAGCGTTGCGGTGCCTGTTGTATCTATTTGAGCGCGACGAAGCTTTGCCCCTCATCGGCGCAGGCTAATGGGGTGAATTTGATATTCACGACCCACTTGGACGCAAGCTCCGCACGCGAATGCAAATTTACCTCAGTCAACCTTTGCAGGCGCAAGGGGCGAGGTATTCGCTACCCGCGCCGCATTCGCCATGCCGGCAAGGGCGGCAAACTTCTTCTGCGAATCAGAACCGGGTTGAACGACGCCGGCAGACATGATCAGCGTCGCCGCGTCCTCCGTGCTCATATCAATCTCAACGACCTTGCTCTTCGGTACGTAGAAGAAGAAACCCGTGGTCGGATTGGGCGCACAAGGCAGGAATACGGAAATATGTTCCTCCTGACCGGGAAGGTTGGCGGCAATATCCACGCTTGGCACCTGCGAAATGAGAACGATCGACCACATGCCCGGCGACGGAAATTCAACCAGACCGACTCTGCGGAGGCTCGAGCCCGATCCGGAAAAAAGCGTTTCGAAGACCTGCTTGAGACCGCGATAGATCGCCCGCACCACCGGCATCCGGCCCAGCAGCCTTTCGCCAAGATCGACCAGCGTCCGACCGATCAGGTTGGCCGTCAGGAAGCCGAGCATCGTCAGCGCGAACACCGCAACGATCAAGCCTGATCCCGGCACTCCAAAAGGCAGGTATGTTTCCGGCCGATAGGCGATCGGGACGAACGGCCGTACCAGATTGTCGACCCAGTTCACGAACCACCAGGTCAGGTAGAACGTGATTGCGACCGGGCCCGCGACAATCAGGCCGGTCAGAAAATAATTCCGGAATCGAGCGATGACTCCGCGGGGCATATCCGGATGATGGTCGCCTGGCGCGGCACTCGAAGGCGGATTGTTACGAGTCATCGGGGTTCCAGATCAAAAGGCCAAAATGGCCGCTACCAGCCCTATATGGGCATTCTAGCAGACTTTGCACGCGTGGCGCGATGACAGCCTGCGACTTCCTGTCTTATTCGACGGTAACGGATTTTGCCAGATTGCGCGGCTGGTCAACGTCCGTGCCCATCACGACAGCAGTATGGTAGGCCAGCAATTGCATTGGAACCGCATAGACCAGCGCAGTAAAAGTAGCCGCCATATCGGGCAGGATAATCGTCACCAAAGACTTAATGGTCGCCTCCGCCGCCCCCTTTGCGTCGGTCATGAGAATGATGTTGCCACCCCGCGCCGCCACCTCCTGCATATTGGACACAGTTTTTTCAAAAACGCGATCATAGGGGGCGATCACCACAACCGGCATGTTCTCATCGATCAGTGCGATCGGTCCATGCTTGAGTTCGCCTGCGGCGTAGCCTTCCGCATGGATGTAGGAAATTTCCTTGAGTTTGAGCGCGCCCTCCAAGGCAAGCGGATAACTCGTGCCGCGTCCGAGATACAGCACGTCCCTGGATTTCGCGATGTCGCGCGCGAGCCGCTCGATGTGCGGTTCGATAGCCAGCGCTTCCGACATCAACCGCGGAACTTCGACCAGCCCATGCACAAGCTTGGCTTCGTCCTCGTCGGATAATTCGCCGCGCGCCTTGCCGGCGGCTATCGCCAGCGCAGCAAGCACCATCAACTGGCAGGTGAAGGCCTTGGTCGAAGCGACGCCGATCTCCGGGCCTGCCAGCGTCTGCAGCACCGTCTCGCTTTCCCGTGCTATCGTCGAACTCGTGACGTTGACGATCGATAGCGTATGAAGCCCCTGCTCCTTCGCATAACGAAGCGCCGCGAGCGTATCGGCGGTTTCGCCGGACTGCGAAATGAAGATCGCGAGGTCACCCTTGCTGAGCGGCGCTTCACGATAGCGAAACTCCGATGCGACATCGATCTCGACCGGCAGCCGGGCCAGACGCTCAAGCCAGTATTTGCCGATGTAACCGGCGTAGCTCGCAGTACCGCACGCGGTAATTGCCACACGCTTGATATCGCGAAAATCAAATGGCAGATTCATTGGGAGCGACACGCGGCCCGTCGCCATGTCGATATAGCGTGCGAGCGTATGACCTACGACCTCGGGCTGTTCGTGAATCTCCTTCGCCATGAAGTGGCGATAGTTGGCTTTGTCCACCAGCGACGTCGACGCGCTATGCCTGACGACGTCGCGCTGAACGATGGCGTTCTGGTAGTCGTAGACGGTTGCACCCTCTCGGGTCAGAACCGTCCAGTCGCCGTCTTCAAGATAGCTGATCGTATCGGTAAACGGACCGAGCGCGATCGCGTCCGATCCCAGATACATCTCGCCGTCGCCATACCCGATGGCCAGCGGAGGTCCGTTACGCGCACCGATCAAAATGTTATCGTTGCCTGCGAAGATAAACCCGAGGGCGAAGGCGCCACGAAGCTGTGACAGGGCTGCTCTGACCGCTTCGACCGGACCGACGCCGGCGACAAGATAGCCGTCGACGAGATGCAGGACAGTCTCGGTATCGGTTTCGGTCTTGAAGACCGCGCCTTTTTTCTGGAGCTGTTCGCGCAACTCGCGGAAATTTTCGATAATGCCATTGTGAACCACGGCCACCCGCTCGGTCGCGTGCGGATGCGCGTTATTCTCGGTCGGCTTGCCGTGGGTCGCCCAGCGTGTGTGTCCGATCCCGGTGCGGCCGACCAGCGGTTCGGCGCGCAGGCGCGTTTCCAGATTGCGGAGTTTACCCTCGGCGCGACGGCGCGCCAAATGCGTTCCCTCCAATGTCGCGATGCCTGAGGAATCGTAGCCGCGATATTCGAGGCGCTTGAGTGAATCGACTAACTGATCCGCAACCGGATCGCGTCCCAAAATTCCGACAATGCCGCACATGCGGGTCAATATCTCCAAGATCGCGGAAAAAACTGCAAGAAAAGCTCTGCCTTCTTAACGAGAATCCCCGAACGCAAGGAAATAATAGTTATTGCCGATTGCGACAGAGTTAAATTCGACCGGAGCGCGAAAAGCCTGTGCAGGCGTCGCATTCATCTCACCAGTTTTTTCACTGCGATCGAGCCGTTTCATGGCGGTGGCTGGCAACCTCCTGGGCGTAGCTACTCCCGATTAACCGCCAGGTAACCTCGATGTCCATGGATCACCCGCCGCGTCGCGGGAACCACCGCTGCAACAAACATCGTTAGGGATCTTCCAGTGATCAAAGCCCGTTCCGCACTTTAACGTACGATCGAAACAATTTTAGCGATTCCTGCAACGGGAGCCCAAATCCTTTTTGTCACTGTGCGCGCAAAAGAACAGTGAGGCGCACATGAGTGAAGTCGAGTTTGAACAGCTGCTTTGCGTGGTGAGCGCCGCAATCGCTCCGCGCATCGAAGAAGCTGCGCTGAACGAGCTGCCGGACTTCCCCGCCCAGCAATTCGTGAAGCCACCGCAGGCTGCCAACGACAATGAGATCGCCTGGCCGTTTTTTCCTTTTCCCGACGGATGGAACGGCGTCTGCTGAACGATGTGGCCAGCCGATCAGCCGCACCGACAGCATTGCGAACCCATAAAAATAATCGATCTAAGCATTTGATTATATTGATGGAGGCCACGTCCGGAATTGAACCGGAGTACACGGTTTTGCAGACCGTTGCGTAACCACTCCGCCACGTGGCCCCTTGAATCCGGATCAATATAGAGCATCCGCCTGTTAGGCAACCTACTCGTGC
>JBDTCP010000227.1:0-3700 GCA_039923555.1 Nitrobacter sp. | reverse complement strand
GCCGTGGTCAACTCCTTCACCCAGTTTGTGCCCGGCCATGTGCACTTGAAAGACCTGGGTCAGCTGGTGGCGCGGGAAATCGAGGCGGCTGGCGGCGTCGCCAAGGAGTTCAACACCATCGCGGTGGACGACGGCATTGCGATGGGCCATGGCGGCATGCTGTATTCGCTGCCGAGTCGCGACCTGATCGCCGACTCGGTGGAATACATGGTCAACGCCCACTGCGCTGACGCCATGGTCTGCATCTCCAATTGCGACAAGATCACCCCCGGAATGCTCATGGCCGCCATGCGGATCAACATCCCCGCCGTCTTCGTCTCGGGCGGGCCGATGGAGGCCGGCAAGGTGATCCTGAAGGGCAAGGAAGTCGCCCTCGACCTGATCGACGCCATGGTCGCCGCCGCCGACGACACCGTCAGCGACGCCGACGTCGAAGAGATCGAGCGCTCGGCCTGCCCGACATGCGGCTCGTGCTCGGGGATGTTCACCGCCAATTCGATGAACTGTCTGACCGAGGCGCTCGGCCTCGCATTGCCCGGCAACGGCTCGGTGCTCGCCACCCATGCCGATCGCAAAGGCCTGTTCATCGAGGCCGGCCACCTGATCGTGGATCTGGCGCGACGCTATTATGAGCAGGACGACGAGAGCGCGCTGCCGCGCAACATCGCGAACTTCAAGGCGTTCGAAAACGCGATGACGCTCGACATCTCGATGGGCGGCTCGACCAACACCGTGCTGCATCTGCTCGCTGCGGCTTACGAAGGCCAGGTGCCGTTCACGATGAAGGACATCGACCGGCTGTCGCGCCGCGTGCCGGTGTTGTGCAAGGTCGCGCCGTCCGTGCCCGATGTGCATCTAGAAGACGTGCATCGCGCCGGCGGCATCATGGGTATTCTCGGCGAACTCGATCGCGCCGGCTTGATCGATAGCAGCCTGCCGACGGTTCATAGTGCTTCAATGGAGGACGCGCTGGAACGCTGGGACATTAAGCGGACAAAAAGCGAAAGCGTCCGCAGTTTCTATCTGGCCGCGCCGGGCGGCGTGCGCACCCAAGTTGCTTTCAGCCAGGACAAGCGCTTCGAGGAGCTGGACACCGACCGCAGCTCGGGCTGCATCCGCAACGCCGAACACGCTTTCTCGCAGGACGGCGGTCTGGCCGTGCTCTACGGCAACATCGCGCGTGACGGCTGCATCGTGAAGACCGCGGGCGTCGATAGCAGCATCCTGAAATTTTCAGGCCCCGCGCGTATCTTCGAAAGCCAGGATGCCGCGGTGGACGCCATCCTCGGCAACACGATCAAACCAGGCGATGTCGTGCTGATTCGCTACGAGGGTCCGCGCGGCGGCCCCGGTATGCAGGAAATGCTGTATCCGACCAGCTATCTGAAATCGAAGGGCCTCGGCAAGCAGTGCGCGCTGATCACCGACGGCCGATTCTCGGGCGGCTCGTCGGGCCTGTCGATCGGTCACGTGTCGCCGGAAGCCGCCGAAGGCGGCGCGATCGGGCTCGTCGAGGAAGGCGATCGCATCGACTTCGACATTCCCAATCGCACGGTTCATCTCGCGATCGACGACGCCGAACTCGATCGCCGCCGTGCGGCAATGGAGGCGCGCGGCGCCAAGGCGTGGAAACCGGGTCCGCGCAGGCGTCAAGTGACCATGGCATTGAAGGCCTATGCCGCGCACACGACCAGCGCCGCGCTCGGCGCAGTGCGCGTCGTGAAGGACTGATAGGAAGCGTTTGCTGAGATACCACGTTGCGCTTGCGCAACGCGATCCAGTTCAGTCCCACAGCCCGTATTCGGGCCACTTCGATTTCGGAATCATCGCGCCCATGCGATAGGTGAACGACAGCACCGTGAGATGGTCGGGCGAGCCCTTGCAGGTGAACGAGAACGCATACCATTTTCCGCCGCTGCGGAATGCGCCGCCGGTGCCTTCGATGGTGTCGCCATGGAGCCGGGGCGGCGTGATGACGTTGGCCTTGGCGCGATCAGGCTTCGGAAGCTTCTCGCTCTTGCCGATATGATTGACGGCCGCGAGGTCGCAGACCTGTTCCAGCCGCGTTTGCGGATCAAGCTTGCTGAGGCTTGCGATGAACCTGGTATCCGCCGCTTTGGCCGATGTCATGAAAGCGAGAGCGAGGGCCGGGATCAGCAGGATGTATTTCGCGAACGGCATCATGGCTCCGGGACGGGTTTCGGACGACTGCGGTCGGGATCGGTTCATGCTTGCGTCGGATCGCGACGAACAATCTTTTGCCGCTTGCGATGCGCTCGCACGCGTCGATGATTCGTTTTCATCAAAACGAGAATTGCTCTGACCAACGTGATTTGCAACAGCTCAGGCTGCCGTCGCCGGCGGCAGCGCCAGCACCGAATAGATAGCCTGCGCATCGCGCGAGGCGCGCAGCTTCTTGGCGATGTCCTGATCGCGCAGCAACCGCGCGATCCGCGCCAGCGCCTTCAGATGATCCGCACCGGCGCCCTCGGGCGCGAGCAGCAGAAACGTCAGATCGACTGGCTGGCCATCCATCGCCTCGAAATCGATCGGGCGTTCGAGCCGCGCGAACAGGCCGAAGATCTTGTCGAGCTTCGGCAGCTTGCCGTGTGGAATCGCGACGCCGTAGCCGACCGCCGTGGTTCCGAGCTTTTCACGCTGCAGCAGCACCTCGAAGATCGCGCGCTCGTTCTGCCCCGTCAGTTCCGCGGCGCGCGCCGCCAGCTCCTGCAACGCCTGCTTCTTGCTGTTGACTTTCAATGCAGGAAGGATCGCCTCGGGTGCGACCAGATCAGTAATCATCATACGACGTTCCGGGATATGACGTTCGGAGGTGAATTTGCCGTCAGGTTGCGAAAGACACGTCAGACAAACAGCAACAAGCGTGAGCCCACATACGGACGAACGCACGGTTCGCGGTTCGCGGCCCTCCGGCCGGGATGACCGGCCTTATAGTCTAACGCAGGACCGATGCCAATTCCTGAACTTTGTCCCGGGCGGTGGAAAACTGGCCCCGAAAGGCCGCGGACCATAGGAACCGTCGTTGCGGGCGTCAAATAGCGGCGGAGTTATGCAGAGCCGTTAACGACCTGCGGGTCGACCCAGCCCAAATTGCCGTCAGTCCTGCGATAGATCACATTCACCCGGCCACTGGAGCCATGCTGAAAGACCAGCACGGACGCGCCGGTGAAATCGAGTTCCATCACCGCCTCGCTGACCGAGAGACGCTTCAGCGACGTCGTGGCTTCCGCGATGATGACCGGATTGAAGGCCGTGACCTCGTCCTCGCCGTCCGCGGCCGGCGCCTCGATGACGTAGCTCGGCGCGTCGAGTTCGGCGATCGCTTCCGCCGCCGCGTGCGCCTTGCGGGCCGAGCGATCCTTGAGACGGCTCTTGTAGCGGCGCAGCCGCTTCTCGATCTGCAACAACGCCTGATCGGCGCTCGCATAGGCATCCGCGGCGTTGGATTCCGATTCGAGCGTCACGCCGGAATCCAGATGCAGCGCGCAGTCGGTTCGAAAACCGTAGCCATCCTTGCTCAGCGTGATGTGGCCCGAATAATTTCCGTCAAAATATTTTCGGAGAACTTCATCCGTGCGACCGCTGAGGCGCCCGCGCAGCGCCTCGCCGACATTGATGCTCTTGCCTGAGATTCGGATGGTCATGTCGTACCTCGATTCGTCACGAGTGGCGCGTCGTC
>JBDTCP010000226.1:0-14993 GCA_039923555.1 Nitrobacter sp. | reverse complement strand
GCTGTACCGGCTTGGCGCGCCGCGCTATCGCGACCGGCTGATGCAGGGCTGGGCGCGGGCTGGGCGCGATGCCGATCCAACCTTGTGGCAAAGCCTCGTGACTCTGCCGCAGCGCTGGCAGCCGCCGACGTTTCCCTTGAAGGCGGCGGATTTCATCACCCGCGGAATCGCGGAAGGCCCGGCACTCGGACACGTTTTGACGATCGCGGAAGATGCCTGGCTTGCAGCGGATTTCCCGCTCGATTCCGCGCAGCTCGCGGCGATTGCAGATCAGACCGTCGCCCGCTTCAGGCGCGATCACCGGTTGTAAGCGCAGTCGCGCGCGCCGTTATGGCCACTTCACCTCGGGCGGCATCGAGGACAGGATCGAGGCGACGTTGCCGCCGGTCTTCAGGCCGAAGATGGTGCCGCGGTCGTAGAGCAGATTGAATTCGACATAGCGTCCGCGCCGGATCAACTGCTCCTCACGATCCGCCGCGGTCCACGGCGTGTTGAAGTTGCGGCGCACGATTTCGGGATAGACCTTGAGGAGGGCCCGTCCGACCTCCTGCGTGAAGGCGAGGTCGGCGTCCCAGTCGCCGCTGTCGTGCCAGTCATAGAAGATGCCGCCGATGCCGCGTGCTTCGTTGCGGTGCGGCAGATGGAAATACTCGTCGCACCAGGTCTTGTATTTGTCGTAAGCCGCGATCGCGGCATGGGCATCGCAGGCGGACTTCATCGCCGCGTGAAATGCGACGCTATCGACGTCCTCCTGCGTGCGTCGCCGCTCGAGCACAGGCGTCAGGTCGGCGCCGCCGCCGAACCACGCTTTCGTCGTTACCACGAAGCGCGTGTTCATGTGGACGGCGGGAATATGCGGATTGTGCATGTGAGCGATCAGCGAGATGCCTGAGGCCCAGAATTTTGGATCGTCCGCGGCCCCGGGAATCTGCGCGCGAAATTCCGGCGCGAATTCGCCATGCACGGTCGAGCAGTGCACACCGACCTTCTCGAATAGCCGCCCGTACATCATCGACATCACGCCGCCGCCACCCGGCTGGCCGGTATGATCGGTGCGCTCCCATGGCGTGCGGACGAAACGCCCCGCGCTGCCGGGGTAGAGCGAGGTGGGCGCATCATCCTCAAGCTTCTCGAATGCCGTGCAAATCTGGTCGCGCAGGCTCTCGAACCAGGCGCGGGCGCGGATTTTGTGGTTTTCGTTAACGGACATATCCATGAAGCGTGCCTGTGGGTGCGGACGAATTTGTTGGGCAACCCATATCCGTTATCCAGCCGGCCCTCAATGTCGGCCCGGCCTGCATGGCGCAAAATGAATTCCGGGGCTTTACCACTCCCCGCGACGGTGGTTGGTGACCCATCGATACATGCCCATCACGTTCAAGGTGTGCATGAAATCGAAGGCGGTCCACTTCTTGACCTCGTCGCTGAAGCGGACATTGCGGTAGAGCTGGTCCCACGATTGGCCCGCTCGCACCAGGTCGAGCACTTGCTGATGCAGATCGACCATGTAAGCGCGCTCGGCTGTGATCGCAGCCTTGTTCGCCGGGGTATAGTGGCCGACGTCGATGACGTCGACGTCCTGTTTCAGCACCCAATCGAGCGTCTCGATCCAGCCGTCATCATAGAAGTCGAGGAAGTCGTTGTAGGGCATCGAGTTGTTTTCGCAGACGTCGGTGCATTGCAGCGCCTTGTAGCCCGGAAACAGTACCAGGGTCATGCTGTCGGAATGGCTGGAGGCCACACGATGCAACAGTACGGTTTCGCCGCCGAGCGTAATGGTCATATCCTTGTCGAACACCCGGTCCGGCAACGCGGTCGGAATCTTCTCGCCGACGATGGGCTCTACCGCGCGCTGGTTGGCGACGACCACGGCGCCGTCGTTCTGGAAAATCTGTCCGCCGCTGATGTGATCGGCATGGCCGTGAGTATAGACGACGTACTTCACCGGCACGTTGAAGCGGCGCTTGATTTCGTCCTTCAACCAGGTCGAGGTGCAGGTCATCGCGGGATCGATCACCAGCGCGCCCTCATTGGTGACCAGCACGAGGCCGCTATGGACGGCAAGGCCCGGGCCCGTGGTGTGGCGATAGAGATTGCCCTTGATCTGTTCCAGCCCGCGCGGATTGTCCGGGCAGTCCGTGCCGGTGAAGTCCGGCAGTACGGGCCGGTTGGCGTACTGGGCGCGGTCGAGCGCAATGCCATCGTCGGCGGCGAAGGCGCTGGCGTGCCACACGGCGCCCGCCACGATGACCAGCGCGGCGGCGATATATTTGGTGAAGCTCATGGTATCCCCGTAAAGGCAGAATGATGCAGGCTGTATCCGCTTAGATCCTGTCGAAGCCGCCGCTAGAGTCCCTGCGGGCCAAAATAGGCGCAGCTCTCGCCGCAACTGTCGCGATACACACTGACGCGCGTCACTTGCCCCGCGTGCTGGACGTCGTCCCAGATGAAACGCGCCAGATTCTCCAGCGTCGGCGGGCCGAGTCCTTCGACGTCGTTGAGGAGTCTATGATCGAGCTTCTTCCGGACCTCGCCGATGCTGCGCTCGAGCAGGCCGAGATCGAGCACCATGCCGGTCGCGGGATCGGGCGTGCCGCGGACGCTCACCTCGGCGCGGAACGAATGGCCGTGGATTTCCATGCTCGCGTCCCCAAATGTCGTTCCCGGCAGCGAATGCGCGGCCTCGAAGGGGAAGGATTTCGTCAACTCCCACATTTCTCAAACCTGCTTGTCGTTAGATACCGTCATGGCGAAAAGCTCAGGTCCTCGCCTTCCGAGAGCGACGAAGCGGTCCAGTTCTTCCCTGCGGCCTCTGGACGCTTCGCCCGGTGAAAATTGGCAGCGTCAAATTGTCGCGAGTTCGCCATTCCATTCCTACCTGATCCCAAGCGTCTTGTGCGTCTGCAGGCTGAGCCGCCACTGCGGATGCTGCAGGCAATAGTCGATGGCGCGCGCGGTGTTGTCAGCCGCATCCGGCCCGTCCATCGGCTGCAGCGAGAACCGCTCGAAGGCAAGTCCCGTGAAGTCCTCGGGCCGGGCATCCGCCTGCGGATAGACCAGCTTGAGTTCGTGACCTTTGGTGACGCGCAAATCCGCGCCGGCCTTCGGACTGACGCACAGCCAGTCGATGCCATCCGGCGGCGCGATGGTGCCATTGGTCTCGATGCCGATCTCGAAGCCGCGGGCATGCAGGGCGTCGACGAATGCCTTGTCCACCTGCAACAGCGGCTCCCCTCCTGTCAGCACCACGTAACGATTGGCCGGTCCTGTCCATTGCGCCGCGATGCTGTCGGCCAGTACATCCGCGGTGGCGTAGCGCCCGCCAAGCGTCCCGTCCATGCCCACAAAGTCCGTGTCGCAGAACCGGCAGATGGCGGAGGCGCGATCTTCCTCGCGCCCGCTCCACAGATTGCAGCCCGCGAAGCGACAGAATACCGCAGCCCGGCCGGCATGGGCGCCTTCGCCCTGCAGGGTCAGAAAAATCTCTTTGACCGCGTAGCTCACGAAATTCTTTCCTGGGCCAGCTTTGTCTGCCGCAAAGCCTCGCCCAATGCCATCGCGGCCGCCATGGCGACGTTCAGCGAGCGCAAGCCTGCCCTGACAGGTATCACCAGACGGGCATCAGCGGCAGCGGCGATCGCGTCCGGGACCCCGGCGCTCTCACGCCCGAACAGCAGAATATCGGTATCGGCATAGTGATGATCCAGATAGGACCGCGCTCCCTTGGTCGTAAACAGCACCAGGCGGAGGCGGCCGCCATTCCCGGCGCGCCATTGCTGGAATCTCGGCCAGGAATCGTGGCGCACGATCGTGACCTGATCGAGGTAATCCATGCCCGCTCGGCGGAAATGGCGATCGGAGACCGGAAACCCGGCTGGCTCGATGATATGCGCCTCCACATCGAGGCAGGCACACAGGCGGAGAATCGTCCCCGTGTTCTGCGGAATGTCGGGTTGAAAAAGCGCAATCCGCATTCGCTCGTGGCCCCCCGGTCCTGTAAAATTGGTCGGAAAATTCGCGGCCGCCGGTAGACGTTGTGCATCGCACGAAAGGGATGGCGGGCTTGCGCTTAATCGGCGACGATGCCAATAGAACGGCCGCTCGCAAGATGCATCGCCGGAGTGGTTACACCAATAGCAGATAAGACCGGTAGCGAAGAAAGGGTTGGAATCGTGACGACATCGTCTTCTCCAGGACAAAGCCGCCGTGATTTCCTTTTCGTGGCAACCGGCGCAGCCGCCGCCGTCGGCGCAGCCGCCACCGTCTGGCCGCTGGTATCCCAGATGAACCCGGACGCCTCCACCATTGCCGCCGGTGCTCCCATCGACGTCGATCTTGCCCCGATCGCCGAAGGGCAGGACATCAAGGTGTTCTGGCGCGGCAAGCCGATCTACATCATGCATCGGACCGCCAAGCAGGTTAAGGAAGCGCAGTCGGTCAACGTGTCCAGCCTGCCTGATCCGCAGCCGGATTCGGCACGCGTCAAGGAAGGCCACGACCAGTGGCTCGTCGTGATCGGCATCTGCACCCATCTCGGCTGCATTCCGATCGCGCATGAAGGCAGGTACGACGGCTTCTTCTGCCCGTGCCACGGCTCGCAATACGACTCCTCGGGTCGTGTTCGCCAGGGGCCGGCGCCGCTCAATCTCGCTATCCCGCCTTACGCCTTCCTCTCCGACAGCAAGATCAAGATCGGATAAGGCCGAAAGACCTGAACCGAGCGCGTGGCTTCATTCCTCAGGATCGCATCATGAGCGGACCATCCCACTTTCAGCCGCAGAACCCCGTCATCAAATGGATCGAGCGGCGTCTGCCGATCTTCGGCCTCGTCCATTCCTCGTTCGTTGCCTATCCGACGCCGCGCAACCTGAACTACTGGTGGACATTCGGCGGCATCCTCTCGTTCATGCTCGCGGTGCAGATCGTGACCGGCGTGATCCTGGCGATGCACTACACGCCGGAAGCAACCATGGCCTTCAATTCGGTGGAAGGCATCGTTCGCGACGTCAACTACGGCTGGCTGCTGCGCTATCTGCACTCGAACGGCGCCTCGATGTTCTTCATCGCCGTCTACGTCCATATGCTTCGCGGTCTGTATTACGGCTCCTACAAGGAACCGCGTGAGATCCTCTGGATTCTCGGTGTCATCATCTACCTCCTGATGATGGCGACCGGCTTCATGGGCTACGTGCTGCCGTGGGGCCAGATGAGCTTCTGGGGCGCGACCGTCATCACCAACCTGTTCTCCGCCATTCCCTATTTCGGGGAGAGCATCGTAACCCTGCTGTGGGGCGGCTATTCGGTCGGCAACCCGACGCTGAACCGCTTCTTCTCGCTACACTACCTGCTGCCGTTCGTGATCGCGGGCGTGGTCGTGCTGCACATCTGGGCGCTGCATGTCGCGGGCCAGAACAATCCGACCGGCGTCGAGCCGAAGACCGGGAAGGACACGGTGCCGTTCACACCTTACGCGACCATCAAGGATGCGTTCGGTATGTCCTGCTTCATCCTGTTCTATTGCTGGTTCATCTTCTACATCCCGAACTATCTCGGCGATCCCGACAACTACATCCCGGCCAACCCCGGCGTGACGCCCGCGCATATTGTGCCGGAATGGTACTATCTGCCGTTCTACGCGATCCTGCGCTCGATCCCGAACAAGCTTGCGGGCGTGGTGGCGATGTTCGGCGCCATCCTGATCCTGGCTTTCCTGCCCTGGCTCGATTCCGCCAAGACCCGCTCGGTGCGCTATCGTCCGCTCGCCAAGCAGTTCTTCTGGATCTTCGTCGCGATTTGTCTTGGCCTCGGTTATCTCGGCGCGCAGCCGCCGGAAGGCATCTATGTGATCGCGGGGCGCATCCTGACGGCGTGCTACTTCGCCTATTTTCTTATCGTGCTGCCGATCCTGAGCCGCATCGAGAAGCCGCGGGCCTTACCCAATTCGATCGCTGACGACGTGCTGGCGAAAGGCCGGCATGTGACGTCGGTTGTCATGGCATTCGCGACCGCCGGACTGCTGCTGGTGTTGGATACCGGCTCGCAGGCGCGGGCGGAGAATGCCCATGGCACGGCGGCCCCGCCCTCGCTGAGCTGGTCGTTCGCCGGCCCGTTCGGAAAATTCGATCAGGGTCAGCTCCAGCGCGGCTACAAGGTGTACAAGGAGGTCTGCGCAGCCTGCCATTCGATGAACCAGCTGCACTATCGCAACCTGGCTGATCCCGGCGGCCCCGGCTTCTCGGCTGCTCAGGCTGCGGCGCTGGCTTCCGAGATCAAGGTGAAGGACGGCCCGAACGACGCCGGCGAGATGTTCGAGCGGCCCGGCCGTGTCGCCGACAAGTTTCCGGCACCGTTTCCAAACGAGAACGCCGCCCGCGCGTCCAATGGCGGCGCGGCTCCGCCCGACCTCTCCCTGATGGCCAAGGCGCGGGGCTACGAGCGGGGCTTCCCGCAGTTCATCTTCGATGCCTTCATGCAATTTCAGGAAAAAGGCCCGAACTATATCCACGCCGTCCTGATCGGCTTCGAGGAGCAGCCGCCCGCAGGGTTCACGCTGCCCGAGGGGGCATCCTACAACAAGTACTATCCCGGCCATGCCATCAAGATGCCGAATCCGCTGTCGGATGGTCAGGTGACGTATGACGACGGGACGCCGGAAAAGGTCGATCAGTATGCGACGGACGTGTCCGCCTTCCTGATGTGGGCCGCCGAGCCGAAGCTCGAGGAGCGCAAGCGGATCGGTTTTCAGGTCATGATTTTCATGATTATTTTTGCCGGTCTGCTCTACTTCACCAAGAAGAGGGTCTGGGCCGCCGCGCATTGAGTTACGCTTTATGCTCAAATCAAAAAGGCTTCCGTGAGGGAGCCTTTTTGTTGAGGCTGTTTCCCGGACGCGACGCAGCGCGAAGCGGTGCGTCGCTGATCGTCGCGGCGGTGCCTGATGCGATCCCGGTTCTGCGAAGCGGCATTGCACGCCGCATCGCGCCCGGGACACAAGCTCGGCCGAGCGAATTCTCTCACCGCTTGAACAGGCCCATTACCGCCGATTTCGCCAGCGTGTTGAAATGGAGCTGGAACCCGATCACCGCCGCTGAGGTATCGGCGGTGGCGTTGATGTCACCGCCGACGGCATGGACTGTGAAGAAATAGCGATGCGGATGATCGCCTTCAGGCGGGCAGGGGCCGCCATAGCCGGGGGCGCCGTAATCGGTGCGGGTCTGCAGCGCACCCTTCGGCAAATTGCCGCCCTTGGGATTGCCGGCGTCGAGCGAAAGCTCCGTCAACGAGGCCGGGATGTTGATGACGACCCAATGCCAGAAGCCGCTGCCGGTCGGTGCGTCCGGATCGTAGCAGGTCACGGCGAAGCTTTTCGTGCCCGCCGGCGCGCCACTCCAGCGCAGATGCGGCGACCGGTTGCCACCCGCGCAGCCGAAACCGAAATCCGCCGACAGGATATGATCCTTGCCGAGGTAATCGCCATCCCTGAAACTGTCGCTCACAACCTTGAACGTCATGGTGTTTCTCCGGTGTTTCGTTTCGGGAGTCTAACGCGGATTGCCCGACGCGCAACCGGCGGGCAAGTGCGGCACACCATCGTGCTGTTCGCTGCAGAGGCGGTTCGGTCCGGCCGTGAACGCTCTTGACATCGCACTATCAGGATGATGATTTCATCGCCATGAACACCGTCGTCCGCTTGTCCCGTCTCTGGTGGCCCACCTTTTAAAGGTGGCCGGTGCGATTTGCTTCAATTTTGATCGTCAGGCCGTCATGCAGAGCGACGGCCTTTTTCGTTGTCCTGTGTGGCGCTCCCTTCGCAAGTCTCGTAAGAGGAACACATGAACAGGACCGTCTTTTCGCTTCCCGCGCAGAGCGACTACACGACCGCAGGCGGTCTTGCCGTGACCCGCTCGATCGAGCATTTTAATGGCGGCAGCCGGCTCGATAACCTGATCGATCTGCTCGACCGCCGCCGCGGTCTGGTGCTGTCGTCCGGCTCTACGGTGCCGGGGCGCTATGAAAGCTTTGATCTCGGATTTGCCGATCCGCCGCTCAAGCTCGAAACTACGGGCCAGACTTTTTCTATCGAGGCGACCAACGCTCGTGGTGAGGTGCTGATCGCGTTCCTTCACGACACTTTGAACGAGTCTTGCGCCGTCATCACGGAGAGGACCACGCAACGTCTCGCCGGTCACATCGTGCGCGGCGATGCGCCGGTCGAGGAGGACCAGCGCACCCGGCGCGCCAGCGTCATGTCGCTGGTGCGGGCACTGGTGGCGGCGTTCGCGTCGGCGGCCGATCCCATGCTCGGTCTCTACGGTGCCTTCGCTTACGACCTCGTGTTCCAGATGGAAGATCTTAAGCAGAAACGGACGCGGGAGGCCGACCAGCGCGATATCGTGCTCTTTGTGCCCGACTGCCTGCTGGCCTATGACCGCGCCACCGGCCGTGGCGTCGTACTGTCGTACGATTTCGAATGGAAGGGCCGCTCGACCAAAGGCCTGCCGCACGACACGCCCGAAAGCGTCTACGCAAAAACTCAGCGTCAGGGTTTTTCCGATCACGCAGCCGGCGAATATCAGGCCACGGTGGAAACTGCGCGCGCAGCGTTCGCGCGCGGCGACCTGTTCGAGGCGGTGCCGGGGCAGCTGTTTGCCGAACCCTGCGAGCGCTCGCCGGCCGAAGTGTTCCAGCGGCTGTGCCGGATCAACCCGTCGCCGTATGGCGGGTTGCTCAATCTCGGCGACGGCGAATTTCTGGTGTCGGCGTCGCCGGAAATGTTCGTGCGTAGCGACGGCCGCCGGATCGAGACCTGCCCGATCTCCGGCACCATCGCGCGCGGCGCCGACGCCATCGGCGACGCCGAGCAGATCCGCGAGCTGCTCAACTCGGAGAAGGACGAGTTCGAACTCAACATGTGTACCGACGTCGATCGCAACGACAAGGCGCGCATCTGCGTGCCCGGAACGATAAAAGTGCTGGCCCGCCGCCAGATCGAGACCTATTCGAAGCTGTTTCACACCGTTGATCACGTCGAGGGTATATTGCGTCCCGGCTTCGACGCGCTCGATGGGTTTCTCACCCACACATGGTCGGTGACGATGACCGGCGCGCCGAAGAAGTGGGCAATTCAGTTCGTCGAGGACAACGAACGCTCGGCGCGGCGCTGGTATGCCGGCGCGTTCGGCGTCGTCGGCTTCGACGGCTCGATCAACACCGGCATGACCATCCGCACCATCCGCATGAAGGACGGGCTGGCGGAGGTGCGCGTCGGCGCCACCTGCCTGTTCGACAGCAAGCCGGAGCTTGAGGACCGCGAGTGCCAGACCAAGGCGGCGGCGCTGTTCCAGGCGTTGCGCGGCGATCCGCCGAAACCACTCTCGTCGGTGGCGCCGGATGCGACAGGCTCCGGCAAACGCGTGCTACTGATCGATCACGACGACAGTTTTGTGCATATGCTGGCGGATTATTTTCGCCAGGTCGGCGCCAGCGTCACCGTGGTGCGCTACATCCACGCGCAGGACATGCTCAACACGCAGAGCTACGATCTGCTGGTGCTGTCGCCCGGTCCGGGCCGGCCCGAGGATTTTGGCATGGCCAAAACCATCGCCACCGCGTTGGAGAAGAAACTGCCGGTGTTCGGCGTCTGCCTCGGCGTGCAGGCGATCGGCGAATATTTTGGCGGCCATCTGGGTCAGCTCGCGCAGCCGGCGCATGGCCGGCCGTCGCGCGTGCAGAATCGCGGTGGGCGACTGATGCAGAACCTGCCCAACGAGATCGTGATCGGCCGGTATCATTCGCTCTATGTCGAGCGCGAGGGCATGCCCGACGTTCTGGAGGTGACGGCGACCACCGACGACGGCATACCGATGGCGGTCGAGCACAAGACGCTGCCGATCGGCGGCGTGCAGTTTCATCCGGAGTCGCTGATGTCGCTCGGCGGCGAGGTCGGCCTGCGGATCGTGGAGAATGCGTTTCGGTTGGGGGAGAGGGCATGACTGAATCGGGATCGAGTCGAGCGAATTCATCACGCTCGTCATTCCGGGGCGCGAGTGAAGTGAGCGAACCCGGAATCCATGATTGCGGAGGGGACAATGGATTCCGGGCCTGCGCCCCAAGAGGGGCGCATCATGACGACGAGTTTGAGTTGAAAGAAATTTCATGACCTTCGAAGACGATCTGCAGGCCTCCGTCCGCACCATTCCGGATTATCCGAAGCCGGGCATCACGTTCCGTGACATCACGACGCTGCTCGGTGACGCGCGCGCGTTTCGTCGCGCGGTCGATCAGCTTGTGCATCCCTGGGCCGGATCGAAGATCGACAAGGTCGCCGGCATCGAGGCGCGCGGCTTCATCCTCGGCGGCGCGGTGGCGCACCAGCTCTCCGCAGGTTTCGTGCCGATCCGCAAGAAGGGCAAGCTGCCGCATCAGACCGTGCGGATGGCGTATGCGCTGGAATACGGCACCGACGAAATGGAAATGCATGTCGACGCCATTCACCCTGGCGAGCGCGTCATTCTGGTGGACGACCTGATCGCCACCGGCGGCACCGCCGAGGGCGCGGTGAAGCTTTTGCGCCAGATCGGCGCCAATGTGGTGGCGGCCTGCTTCATCATCGACCTGCCGGACCTCGGCGGCGCCGCCAAGCTGCGCGCCATGGATTTGCCGGTGCGCACGCTGATGGCGTTCGAGGGACATTGAGTCGTCACCCCCGCTACTGCGCCTGCTCCAATTCGATCTCACGGAAACTGAAATAGCCGTTGCGAATCCACTGGTGCAGTTCAGTGGATGTATCCTTCTCCGTTCGCAGATAGTCGGTGAAAGAGAAGGTCAGCCGGTCGACATACGTCTTGAGGAACATCGGAAGGGCTGCGATGCGCATCACCCGACCGTGCACGAAGGCCTCCGGGAGTTCTCCCCGCAGGATGAGTTCGTTGTCGACCGTGACGACCGCGCGGGGCGGCAGCGTTGCCCGCAGGGTTTCATAGCCGCGTGCAGAAACGCGGTCGCTGCCCGCCATGAACAGGGCGATCGGCGCCACGCCACGCCGGGCGGCTTCCTTGACGAAGCCGATTTCCTCGGTCATCCCGAAGAATTCATCAAAGGCGTGGTAACCGAGGTCGATCACCTTGGCGACGCCGTCATTGACGATCAGCCGGTCCATCAGTGCCATCTTGCCGAAGGTGTCGTCAATCTCCGCGGTCTCGGTGAGGCGCGGCAGATAGTCGAGCAGCGACGGTTCCTTCAGGTTGACGTCGAAGGCAACCACATTGCCCCGCTGCAATCGAAGGAACTCGCTGAGCAGCCGTGCCACCAGCGTCTTGCCGACCTGCGGGCGTGGCGAACAGATGATGTAAACGGGGGTGCGTAACATGGGGGTGGATATTGAATGAAAATGTCAAAGCCAGATACCATCATTCCGGGACACGCCTCTTGGCGTGGGCCTGGAATCCATATTCCCCGCGGTGGTTATGGATTCCGGGCTCGCGCTTCGCGCGCCCTCAGATGCGCAAATGCGCATCGGGGAATGACGTAATTACTTTTCGCTGCCCGAGGTGCGCGAGCTGCCCTTCTCCTTCGAAGAGACAATGTCGGTGAGCTTGATACGGTCGAATTCGCTCCAGACATTGGCGAGCCAATGTCGGACATAGCCGCGCAGCACGAACGAGTAGTTCGCAGCCTCGTCTTTCGCCCCCTTGTTGGCCACGAACTTGAGGAACGGCACCGAGGATACCTCGACCTGCTCGTAGGCCATCTCGTTGAGCTTCGGGATGGTGATCTCGGTCGCGTCCTTGATCTTGTGGAAGTACGAATTGTAGGTCGCCTGATCCCACTCGAAGAAGCTCGTATTGTTGATGAAATTCTTCACCAGGAAATATTTGGCACCGGACATAAAGTTCGCGGTCTCCGCGATCTCGTTCAGCGAGGCGATCGAGGGGCCGAGGATATGGAACACCGCAAACGTGATCTGTCCTGCCTTTGCGGCATCGAGGAATCCGATGTCGCGGAGCGAGGCCAGCGACGGGGACAACAGTCCGGCGCGAACGTCGATGACGGTGACCGAGGGCACGTCGTTGTTCAACGTATCGAAGATCTTCATCTGATCCGCCGTCGTCGTCATGTCGACGATCTCGGTGATATCAGGGTGAAAGCGCCTCAGCGTGCCGCGCGGTGATTCGGTATCGAACGCTCGGGTCGGGACGTTGTTGGCGCTGAAATAGTCGAGCACGGTGCGCGAGACCGTGGTCTTGCCGACCCCGCCTTTGTCCGCGCCGACCACAATCACTGCTGGCTTCGCCATGAGACCCCTTAACGCAAAGCTGGATTTTTCAAGGGCGCGCGTGTCGTCGCGCGATCATCCCCACGTCTGCTTGGGGCGCGACCATGGCAGAAACGAGGGAGAATTCAATTCCTTCCACCACCGATGTGGTAAATCCGGCAAATTTTCTAACGCTCTGAGGCGGTTGGGCAAATTGTGGCCGCGCGCGGGTTGCTGGAATTTGGCGTTGGCCTTGAGGTCGGGATAGGTCTCCGACAGCGCGATCAGGCAGCCAACCGCGGGGCTCAACAGGCGGCGCCGACCTGCGTCGGCTCCTGCGCCGACATCGCGGCGTTGCGCGCCTTGATCACATCGTCTAGCGTTCCGCGCTCGTGCGCGGCAGCTTTCACGGTTTCGACAAGGTTCGGGATCCGGTTGTGACACTGCTTAAGCTGCACGTCGATGTCGGCGAAGGTCTGGCTGACACGTTGGCTGAGTGCAACCAGGCGGTTATAGGCGGCGACGATGACGCCGAGAACGATTCAGCCGGTCGACACGGGAAAGGCTCCTGATGACACGACGCGAAAGCCGCTGCCGTAGATCTTATTACGCGCAAACGGCGGGGGCCGCCGGGAAGCGGCGCCTCTTGGTCGGGACAATTCTTAGAAAAGTTCAAGTTGTCCGGCATTTTGTTCTGTGTGAAGCATGAGCGTGCAGGATCTGGATGTGGTGGATCAGGACGGCGAACGCATGATCGCGGACGAGCAGTCTTTCGGCGCAGGGGTGGCCGACGCGGTGGACCCGCGCGCCGCCACGCCGCTGATGCGCGGCGTCTTTCTGGTGCTGGGTATCGGCTTCGTCGTGCTCGGCTTTATCGGTGCGTTTCTACCGGTGCTGCCAACGACCCCGTTCCTAATCCTGGCCGCCGCGTGTTTCGCGCGTTCCTCGCCCCGGCTGGAAAACTGGCTTTTGTACCATCCACGCTTTGGACCGCTGCTGCGCGGCTGGCGCGAGCGCGGCGCAATTCCAGTAAAGGCCAAGCTGATGGCGCTGGGCGGCGTGACGCTTGGTTTCGTGCTGTTCTGGTTCGGCAGTCATCCAGGGCCATGGCTCACGGCGGCGGCGGTACTCCCGATGCTGATTGGATTGATCTATGTCTTTACGCGGCCGTCATAGAGCGATTCCGAGCACCGTTTTGTGGCGCATTTTATTTATGCAACCGACACTCACTTTGCTCGGAAACGCCTAGGGTATTACGTCTCGGTCAGGTCGACGGTGTCGCCCCAGCCGAGCCGGCGCACGCGGGCATAGGCGGCCTTGTCACGACGGGGAAATGTCGCAATGCCGGCGCGCCCGTCCGGCCGGCATAGTTTGACGCGCATCTCGGCTTTGGTGACGAGCGGCTGCGCCAGCATACGCGCTGGATGTTGCGGGGAGGGCGTTCGGGCCAGCGCGACGTAACTGAATTTCTCATCCTCGTATGGAAGCTCTGCGCCCTTCAGGTGCTTGTGCGCGCGCGACCGCGGTAGGCGCTGTACGAAGTGGCACCAGTCGGGCGTGGCTTTTTGTCTTGACGCTTTTTCTTCACGCGAAGCGGTGCCCACTTCGCTTGAAAACGCTATGAGCGGACATTCTTCGTCGTGCGGGCAGGGTGCGATGACATGCGCGCCTTGCGCGATCAGCCGCCCACGCAGCTCGATGATGCGTTCGTAACCGGCGGGCGTGCCGGGTTCGACGACCAGCAGCGTGTCGCGGGTCTTGCTCCACATCAGCTCCGCGAGCATCGCCTGCCGATCCGCATTCATTTCGCCGATGACATAACTCGCGATAACAAGGTCGGCGTTCGCCACGTCGCGAAGCCCGGCCGACGCTTCGCTTTGAGCATAGCGGAGGCCGCGCAGCCGCGCCTGATCGCTTGCGAGGTCGAGCGCGAGAGTCCGCAGCACCGGATTGGCATCGATCGCGGCGAATTCGTTGAGGGAATCGAACGCCTGCGCCGCCGCCCATGTCGCGGTGCATGGCCCGGCCCCGACGTCCAGCAGGCTTTCCGGCGTGAACTCTGGACGTATCTCGCGGAGCGCATTGAGGCAGCCGACGACGGCCGCATAGGTCGCAGGCATCCGCGTCAGCGCATAGGCAAGAGCATCAGTTTCGCCCCGGATCGCACCCGAGCCGCCGCCGCCGCGATAGGTTTGCGAGATCGCAGCCGCGCGAACCGCGGCATCGCTGCGGGAAAGGCCTTCGGCCTTCCGCTTCAATGCGGCTCTCAATTCGGCGGGGAGATCGGGAGCGATCATGGTGTTAAGATCCGTCGGTGCCGCAGAGACGTCATCCTGAGGTGCGGCTTTCGCGAGCCTCGAAGGCCTGCCGACAAACGTGCATCCTTCGAGACTCGCCGCAAGCGGCTCGCACCTCAGGATGACGGCACTCGATGACACCGCGTCATTGCGAGGAGCGTTGGCGACGAAGCAATCCAGTTGCTTTTGTAAAAAATATGGATTGCTTCGCTACGCTCGCAATGACGAATGGTGAGAAATTCTCTCAGAGCCGACGGATCACGCCACGTTCTGGTCGAGAATCTTCACCGCGTCCTCGAGATCGACCGAGACCAGCTGCGAGACGCCGCGCTCGGCCATGGTGACGCCGAACAGCCGGTTCATCCGCGCCATGGTGATCGGATTGTGCGTGATGATGATGAAGCGCGTCTCCGTGGACGACGTCATCTCGTGCAGGAGGTTGC
>JBDTCP010000225.1:0-5997 GCA_039923555.1 Nitrobacter sp. | reverse complement strand
TTCAGCATGGCGATGGCCTCCGACGGATTCAGTTTCTTCGGACAGGCCTTGGCGCAATTCATGATGGTGTGGCAGCGATAGAGCCGGAACGGATCCTCGAGATTGTCGAGACGTTCGCCGGTGGCTTCGTCGCGCGAATCGGTGACCCAGCGGGCCGACTGCAGCAGCGCGGCGGGCCCGAGGAAGCGATCGCTGTTCCACCAGTAGCTCGGGCACGACGTCGAGCAGCAGGCACACAGGATGCACTCGTAAAGGCCGTCGAGTTTTTCGCGGTCCTCGTGGCTCTGCCGCCACTCCTTCTGCGGCGTCGGCGTCGTGGTCTTCAACCACGGCTCGATCGAGGCGTATTGCGCATAGAAGTTGGTGAGGTCGGGAACCAGGTCCTTCACGACAGGCTGGTGCGGCAGCGGGTTGATCTTCACCGCGCCGCCACTGGCAACGTCGTCCATCGACTTGATGCAGGCCAGCGTATTCTGGCCGTCGATGTTCATGGCGCAGGAGCCGCACACGCCTTCGCGGCAGGAGCGACGGAAGGTCAGCGTCGGGTCGATGTGGTTCTTGATCCAGATCAGACCGTCGAGCACCATCGGGCCGCAGTCGCCGGTGTCGACATAATAAGTGTCGACCCTCGGATTCTTGCCGTCATCGGGATTCCAGCGATAGATCCTGAATTCGCGCGCCTCGGTCGCGCTCGTCGGCTTCGGCCAGGTCTTGCCGCCGATGATCTTCGAGTTTTTCGGAAGCGCGAATTCAGCCATCGGTCTGGTCCTACCTCTTCGTCATTCCGGGATGCGCTCTGGTCGGCGATAGCCGGCTAGAAGCAGACCCGGAATCCATACGCCCCGTCGTGCTTATGGATTCCGGGTTCGCTCGCTTAGCGACAAAATTGGCTGAGCCAATTTTGCGCAAGGCTCACGCCCCGGAATGACGGGTCATAATGTTGCTCGTCCTCAATACACCCGTGCCTTCGGCGGGATGTATTGAACGTCGTTGGTCATCGTGTAGTCATGCACCGGTCGATAGTCGATGGTGGTCGTCCCGCTGCCGTTGATCCAGGTCAGCGTGTGTTTCATCCACGTCTTGTCGTCGCGTTTGGCGAAATCCTCGCGCGCGTGCGCGCCGCGGCTCTCGGTGCGATTGGCGGCCGCGTTCATCGTGACTACCGCCTGCACGATCAGGTTGTCGAATTCGAGCGTCTCGACCAGATCGGAATTCCAGATCAGCGAGCGATCGCTGACTGCGATATCGCCGATCCCTCCGTGAACCTTGTGAATCAGGTTCTGGCCTTCGTGCAGCACCTCGCCGGTACGGAACACCGCGCAGTTGGCCTGCATCACATGCTGCATGTTCTCACGCAGCCTGGCGGTCGGCGTGCCGCCGGAGGCGTGGCGATATCTGTCGAGGCGGCTGAGCGCCATCTCGCTGGAGTTCGCGGGCAGATCCGGCTGTCTGGCGTTTGGCGTCAGCTTTTCGGCGCAGCGCAGGGCGGCGGCGCGGCCAAACACCACGATGTCGATCAGCGAATTGGAGCCGAGACGGTTGGCGCCGTGGACGGAAACACAAGCCGCTTCGCCCGCCGCCATCAGGCCCGGCACCACCGCATTGTCGTCGCCCTTCTTCTTGGTGACGACCTCGCCGTGGAAATTGGTGGGAATGCCGCCCATGTTGTAGTGCACCGTCGGTACGAGCGGGACGGGGTCGCGGGTCACGTCGACGCCGGCGAAAATCTTCACCGATTCCGTGATGCCCGGCAAACGCTCGCGCAGCACTTTCGGGTCGAGATGGTCTAGGTGCATGAAGATGTGGTCTTTCTTCTTGCCGACGCCACGGCCCTCGCGAATCTCCATCGTCATCGCGCGAGATATGATGTCGCGCGAGGCAAGATCCTTGGTGGAGGGTGCATAGCGCTCCATGAAGCGCTCGCCGTCGGCATTGACGAGGTAGCCGCCTTCTCCCCGCGCACCTTCGGTGACCAGGCAGCCCGAACCGTAGATGCCGGTCGGGTGGAACTGGACGAACTCCATGTCCTGCAGCGGCAGACCGGTGCGCAGCACCATGCCGCCGCCGTCGCCGGTGCAGGTGTGCGCCGAGGTGCAGGAAGCATAGGCGCGTCCATAGCCGCCGGTGGCGAGAATCGTGGTCTGGGCGCGGAAGCGGTGTAGCGTACCGTCGTCGAGTTTCAGTGCAATCACGCCGCGGCAGACGCCCTGATCGTCCATGATGAGGTCGATGGCGAAGAATTCGATGAAGAACTCGGCCGCATGGCGTAGCGCCTGGCCGTACATCGTGTGCAGCATGGCGTGGCCGGTGCGGTCGGCGGCGGCGCAGGTCCGCTCGGCCTGGCTCTTCCCGTAATCGATGGTCATGCCGCCGAACGGTCGCTGGTAGATCTTGCCGTCTTCGGTGCGCGAAAACGGCACGCCCCAGTGCTCGAGTTCGTAGACGACCTCCGGCGCGTTACGCACCATGTATTCGATGGCATCCTGATCGCCGAGCCAGTCCGATCCCTTGACGGTGTCGTACATGTGCCAACGCCAGTTGTCGGGATGCATGTTGCCGAGCGAAGCCGAGATGCCGCCTTGCGCGGCGACGGTATGCGATCGCGTCGGAAATACCTTGGTGATGCAAGCGGTTCGCAGGCCCGCCTCGCCGCAACCCACCACAGCCCGCAGGCCGGCGCCGCCGGCGCCGACGACGACGACGTCGTAGGTATGGTCTTCGATGGGATAGGCCTGGCCGTTGGCGGCCGGAGCCGCGCTGCCGTTGGCGGCCATGGACTATACTCCGGATGACAGTTTGAAGATGGCGTAGGCCGCGGCCAGTGCCACCGTGACGGAGAAGAAGTTGTTGGCCATGATCGATATCAACTTCAATTTTTCGTCGTGAACGTAGTCCTCGATGACCACCTGCATGCCGATCTTCATGTGCCAGATGCTGGCGATAATAAACAGCAGCACGAGGATGGCGATCGGCGGCGAGCCGAGGATCTGGGCCGCCCCGGCCTGGTTGCGGCCGAGCAGTGTCATCATGAGGACGAGCACCGGCACGATCAACACGATCATGGCGACCGCTGTCAGACGCTGCCGCCAGAAATCCTTGGTGCCGGAATGGGACGAGCCGAGGTTGCGAACGCGCCCCAGCGGTGTCCGCATCGACTTCGGTAACGGCTGCACGGTCATCGTCCGCCTCCGATCGCGTAGGCGACAACCCACAGCAGCACCGTGAGTGAAATGCCGCCGATCAGCGCTGCCCAGGTCAGCCATTCACGCTCGGCCGGCTTGAATCCGTAACCAAGGTCCCAGATGAGGTGGCGAACGCCGCTCAGCATGTGATGCATCAGCGCCCACGTGTATCCAAATGCGATCAGCCGGCCGATCCAGCTTGCAGTGAACGACTGGACTGCGCCATAGGCACCCGGGCCGGACGAGACGGCAATCAACCACCAGACCAGCAGCAGCGTTCCGAAGTAGAGCGCCACGCCGGTCGCACGATGCACGATGGACAACGTCATCGTCAGGGTCCAGCGGTAAATCTGCAAATGCGGCGAAAGCGGACGTTCGATCCTGACGGTCATCGATGGCGCTTTGCAAGTTGCGGGCGCGGGGCGCAGCCCGGTTGGGGATCGCGACGAGCACTTCTATTGACGAATTTATGGAGTTGAAACAGCCTGCGCAACGATCAAATCGCCATTTACGAATGCGGGTTCAGAACTACAACAGCGACTCCGCCGTAGTATATAGCCGTGATATGTAACAGACTTTGACGACGAATACCGTTGGCAATTGGTATACCTGAAGCATGATTCAGGAATATCTCGGCGAACCGATGCAGAATGCTTGCTATGGTCGCGGGGCGTGAATAGTTGCATGGCCGACGTCCATTCAGCTAACCGAAACTGATTTTAACCGAATCTAAAGGGCAGTGGCACTGCCCGCGGATCGTTGTCCCCTTTCAACGATTAGTTGAGACCTTTCCCGGATTATCGCACCTCCTGATATTGCATTGATCCGGATCAGTCATGGGCTCTCATCGGCCTTTATTCGCGCGGATTGCCATTGTCGTTCTGACGGTTGTGCTGTTCTGCGTGGCAGCGCAAGTTGCCGCGACCGTTTTGATCCGCGGCGAGCGCGCAAAACACTTGCGGGAATTGACCGATGTCGCGGTGCGTCGTTCTGAACTCGCGGTCGGGTTCGGCGCCGCGACACTTGCGCAACTGGCGCGGCGCGGTGTGATCTCCTGCGATCCGGCGTCGCTTCAAGCCGTGCGCCTGCAGGTCTATCAACACGGCTTCGTCAAGGACGTGCGCATCGTCAAGCGCGACGGCTCGGTGATTTGCTCGGCGTATTCGGAGACGCTGGAATTCGACAACGGCCGGGCCAGCCGAAATGAGATGCTGCCGTCGAGCGACGGGACAGCGCGCCTGTTCCGCCTCGACCAGATCAACGGTGTCGCGCTCGGATTGCTGCGGGATATTACCGATGATCGCGCGCTTGTCGCGATCATCGGCGTCAGTTCCTCCCTGTATGACGTGATGCCGTCGGAGATTCACGAAGACAGCAACGTGGAACTTCAATTGAGCAACGGTCAGCCGATCGTTGGCTACGATCCGCTTCACGGACCGCCGGCGAAGGACGTTTTGGATTTCACCCGGTCATCGAAAACGTACCCTTAAAAGTCCTGATCAAGGTGAACCGCGCGGCGTTCGCGGAATGGCATGCCGAGCCCTATTGGCCGATCATGTTGATCGGCGCGGCCCTTGGGCTTATTTTCGGCATTCTCCTCGTCCGCGCGATGCCTCGCCCGTCCGGCGAGGAAAGCGAGTTTGATGCCGCTTTGGCGCGTAAGGAATTCAGGCCGTTCTATCAGCCGATCTTCGATATCCGTACCGGCGAGATCGTTGGCTGTGAGACGCTGGCGCGGCATATCCGTGCCGACGGTTCGATCGCCTTGCCGATGAGTTTCATTCCGGTCGCGGAGCGGACCGGGCGCATGGCGCCGATGACCTGGCAGGTGTTCGGCGCCGCGCTCGAGGAGCTGAAACCGCTTTTGAAGCGCAACAAGTATTTCAAGGTCTCGATCAACATCGCGCCGCGCCACTTGATGTCCGAAGGATTTGTTGACGCTTTCCGTGCGCACGTCCGCGAGGCGCGCGTTTCAAACCGTCAGATCGTCCTTGAAGTGACCGAGCGCGAGGAATTGCCGGACCTCGACGCGGCCGCGGCGACTGTGGCCAATCTGCGGGATCTTGGCTTCCACGTCGCAATCGACGATGTCGGAATCGGCCATAGCGGATTGTCGCAAATTCAGCGGCTCGGTGCCAGCATCATCAAGATCGACAAGTTTTTTGTCGACCGGATCGGCGCCGACCCGACCGCCGGCGCTATCATCGAAATGCTGGTGCGGCTCGCGGCCGAGTTGAAGATGACGGTGGTGGCCGAGGGCATTGAAACCCACGAACAGGCGGCGGCATTGAGCGCCTGTGGTGTCGAGCAGGGACAGGGCTACCTGGTAGCTCCGCCGCTGCCGTTCGGCAAATTCATCGCGCTGCTCGATCGTCCGCCAGCACGAGCCGTTGACGCCGCCTAGCTCGCGCTGCGGCTCGCGGGTCAGCGTTTCATCTGGCCGCGAATCTCGCCACCCGGGTTCGCCGCGGTATGGATATTCGCGTACCATTTGCCGGCAAGCAGATCGGCCGTCTGACTGGCGGTCAAGGTCGCAGTGCCCTTGATCGGGCTTTTCAGCATCTTGAACGGCAACACGATGCCCGCGTTCTTTCCGGCTTCGCTCGGGCCGTGGAAATGCGCGCCTACCACAGGTCCGCTCAAGCCCGAGAAGGTCACGGTATAGGTCAACTCCTTGGTGGCAGTATCGAGAGCGGCTTCAGCGGTGCCGGATGCCGTGCTGTTGTTCGGAGGCGCTTCGTTCTTGCCGCTCAAGCTGGCTTTGAGGGTCACGACCTCCGCATGGGCTGCGGTGAGCATCAGCGTAACGACGGCG
>JBDTCP010000224.1:0-11616 GCA_039923555.1 Nitrobacter sp. | reverse complement strand
GTTTTCCAGATTTTCGCGCTGATCCTCGTCGAAGCGGTCGATCTTGTTCCAGACTTCGAGAATGTGTGTGCCCTGCCCGGGATCGAGGTCGAGCTGGCGCAGAACGTCCTCAACATCACGCTGCTGGGCTTCGGCGTCCTCATGGGAAATATCGCGAACATGGAGAATCAGATCCGCCTCCATCACCTCTTCAAGCGTCGCGCGAAACGCAGCGACAAGCTGGGTTGGCAAATTTGATATGAATCCGACGGTGTCCGACAGCATGGCCTTACCGCCGTGCGGCAGCGTCAGCGCGCGCAGCGTCGGGTCGAGGGTCGCGAACAGCATGTCCGCAGCTTGCACGTCAGCGCGCGTCATCCTATTGAACAGCGTCGATTTTCCGGCATTGGTATAACCGACAAGCGCAACCATGCGATAAGGCACGCGCTGCCGGCCGGCGCGATGCAGCCGCCGTGTCGCCTGCACCTTCTTCAGTTCGTTTTCCAGCCGCGTGATACGATTTCCGATCAGACGGCGATCGGCCTCGATCTGGGTCTCGCCGGGGCCGCCCATGAAGCCGAAGCCGCCGCGCTGCCGTTCGAGATGGGTCCAGGAGCGCACCAGGCGGCTGCGCTGGTAGTTGAGGTGGGCGAGTTCAACCTGAAGCGTGCCCTCTTTCGTCTTGGCGCGGCGCCCGAAGATCTCGAGGATCAGGCCGGTGCGGTCGAGCACCTTTGTGCTCCAGGCCTTTTCCAGATTGCGTTGCTGAATTGGCGACAGCGCGCAATCCATCACCACCAGGTCGGCGCCTTCGGCGGCGATCAAGCCGTTGAATTCCTCGACCTTGCCCTTGCCGAGAAATGTCGCGGGCCGGATCTGGGTGACCGGCGCTATGATCGCCTTGGCAACATCGAGATCGATCGCGCGCGCGAGGCCGGCGGCTTCATCCAGCCGGGCGTCGGAATCACGCACGGAATTTCTCGACGTGTCGGTATCGCCGCGCCGCAGTCGCAGATAAGGACCGATGACGATCACTCGCCCGGTCGGTTTGCCCTGCATCGGCCCTGCACGGTCGATGCTCCCCTCAATGTGTCGGGGTTCCAATCAGGAAACTTTCAAATACGTGCTCAATCGGGACCGTCCTCGCCGCCTTCGAACAACTGGATCGGGGCACCTGGCATGATGGTCGAAATCGCATGTTTGTAAACAAGCTGCGAATGACCGTCGCGCCGCAGCAGCAGGCAGAAATTATCGAACCAGGTTACAATTCCCTGCAGTTTGACGCCGTTCACCAGAAAGATTGTCAGTGGCGTCTTGGTTTTTCGAACGTGATTGAGGAAGGTGTCTTGTAGGTTTTGTGCGCGGTCTGTCGCCATTGTTGTTATCCCGCAGTTTGGCTTTGCGTTTTTTGTCGCACCAGACACACAACTCTCCGCGGAGTGTTCCCTGGCAGCCGGCGTCTTCTGAGTTCCCCCCTCGTGGACCCGGCGCTTTGATTAGAGGGCAGAGCTTTGTGTTAGGCAAGCCTAGTCGGGTCGAGGTTCGCCCAGATACGTAATAACCGTCAGGAAAATACTGAAAAACGGTGAAATTCTTCCCGCAGCCGCCGGGCAGTACCGCCGGGCTGACCATTCCCCACCGTCTGTCCATCGATCGCGACGACGGGCATGACGATCTGGGACGCCGAGGTTACGAAGGCCTCCGCAGCCTCGCGGGCTTCCGCCGGCGTGAACGGACGTTCCTCCAGCCTGATCTGAAGGGCTTCCATGACCTCTATAAGAACGGCCCGGGTGATGCCGGCAAGAATACCGTGGTCGGCCGAGCGGGTGACGACGCGGCCATCTTTTGTCACGATCCAGGCATTGCTCGATGCACCCTCTGTGACAAAGCCGTCGCTCCCGACGTACCAAGCCTCATAAGCCCCTTTCTCCCGCGCTTCCTGCTTGGCCAGAACGTTGGGCAGCAGCGACACCGACTTGATATCTACCCGCGACCAGCGATTTTCAGGCACGGTGATGACCTTGATGCCGGTGGCGGCCGTTTGCTGGTTTTTCTCGTAATTGAGCGCGCGAGCCGTAACGACCACGCTCGGCTTCACGGGATTCAACGGAAATGCATGATCGCGCCGCGCAACGCCGCGGGTCACCTGCAGATAGACCAGCCCATAGGTCACGCGGTTACGCCTCACCACCTCATGCATGATGATGCCTAACGCCGGGAGTGGCATCGGCTCGGCAATTCGCAGTTCACGCAGCGATCGCTGCAATCGCGCCATGTGTCTGGGAAAATCCACCAGTCTTCCGCCGCGCACTTCGCAGACCTCATAAACGCCGTCCGCAAACTGATAGCCGCGATCCTCGACGTTGACGCTGGCGTCGCGCATGTCGCGATATTGGCCGTTGACGTAAGCAATCCGCGGCATCTGGCGATTCCGGCTTCTTGTTCAGATGTGCTTCAGCTAACGCCGAGCGCCTTGAGCTTGCGATGCAGCGCCGAGCGCTCCATGCCGACGAATTCGGCCGTGCGTGAAATGTTGTTGGAGAAGCGGCTGATCTGGGCGATCAGATAATCGCGCTCGAAGACTTCACGGGCCTCGCGCAGCGGCAGTCCCATGATGTGCTCGCCATTGACGCCGGTCGGCATCGCCGGAACCATCGAGCCGACATCCTGCGGCAGCATGTCAGCGGTGATAATCACCTCTGGACCACCGCCGGCCAGAATCATCACGCGCTCGACGTTGTTACGAAGTTGCCGGACATTACCCGGCCAGACGTGCGATTGCAGTACGGCCATCGCGTCGTCGCCGATCTTGCGCTTAGGCAGCCCGCTCGCGACAGATATCTGGTCCATGAAAAACCCGATCAGTTCGGGAATATCCTCCCGGCGTTCGGAGAGTGGCGGAACCCTGATCGGCACGACCGACAACCGATGGTAGAGATCCTCGCGAAAACGGCCCGCGGCGATCTCCTCCTCCAGGTTGCGCGCGGTCGACGAAATAATGCGCACATCGACATTGATCTTGGCCGCGCTGCCGGAGCGCTGAAAGGTCTGATCGACCAGGACACGCATGATCTTGTTCTGAGTCTCGCGCGGCATGTCGCCGATCTCGTCGATGAATAGCGTGCCGCCGTGTGCCTCTTCCAACGCCCCGGCCTTGCGCGGCTGCTGACCGTCGACCTGCTCGACACCGAACAGTTCGAACTCCATTCGTTCCGGCGTGATTGCAGCGGCGTTGATGACGACAAACGGTCCTTCCGAACGCCCCGACTGGGTGTGAAGCGTTCGCGCGGCTAGCTCCTTGCCGGATCCGGACGGACCAACGATCATGATGCGGCTGTTGGCCTTCGCCGCGCGCTCGATAGTCTGCCGAAGCTGGTTCATGCATGGGGAGCGGCCAACCAGCGAACCTGCCGCTGGCGCAAGCTGCTTCAGTTCCCTGACCTCGCGCTTGAGTCGCGAGGTTTCGAGCGCGCGCGTTGCCACCAGAATCAGACGATCGGCCTTGAAGGGCTTTTCAATGAAATCATAGGCGCCGCGCTTTATGGCCGCGACCGCCGTTTCGATGTTGCCGTGACCCGAAATCATGACTACGGGCATATCGGGGCTGTCCTGCTTGATCTTCTCAAGCAGTTGCAGCCCGTCGAGCTTGCTGCCTTGCAGCCAGATATCGAGGAACACCATGTGCGGCCGGCGGCTTGAAACCTCGGCAAGCGCTTGATCGCTGTCCCGCGCGGTTCGGGTCGTGAAGCCCTCGTCTTCGAGGATGCCTGCGACGAGGTCGCGAATATCCGCCTCGTCGTCAACTATGAGAATGTCATTTGCCATGGGTTGAATCCGCCTAGTCAGTTGCCGGTTACAACTTCGGTCTTCGTTTTATCGCTGGTCAGGGTATCGTCGTTGGTCGCGCCGTCGCGTCCATCAGTTTCAGCATTCGCACGTCCGGACACTGCAAACCGCAACCGCATCCAGGCCCCCGGCGCTCCCGGTCTTATGGTGGAAGCGTCGTTGAGTTCGAGCTTTCCGCCGTGATCTTCCAGCACGCGCCCCACGATCGCCAGACCGAGGCCGGTGCCCTTTTCGCGAGTCGTCACGTAGGGCTCCAGCAGACGCGCTCTTGCGACCTTCGGCAGGCCGATGCCGTTGTCGATCACGTCGATGACGATGTCATCGCCTTCCCGCGCAGCGATGACATCGATCCGGCCCTTTCCGCGCGTCTCCGGCGGTGCAGCTTCGATGGCTTCGGTCGCGTTCTTGATAATATTGGTCAGAGCCTGAGAGATCAGCCGCCGGTCGAACTGGGCATGCATCGGTTCGTGCTTGATGTCGGTCGCGATATCGATGTCGGGATGTCCGACGCGCATGAGGAACACCGCCTGACGGATCGTATCGGCGACATCCTCTCCTTCCATCACCGGCTTCGGCATTCGCGCGAACCGCGAGAATTCATCGACCATCCGCCTGATATCCTCGACCTGACGCACGATCGTATCGGTGCACTGCTCGAAGATCGGTTTGTCTTCCGTGATCACCTTGCCGAATTTGCGGCGAATGCGCTCGGCCGAGAGCTGGATCGGCGTCAACGGATTTTTGATTTCATGCGCGATCCGCCGGGCCACATCGCCCCAGGCCGAAGTGCGCTGCGCGGTCACAAGCTCGGTGATATCGTCCAGCGTGACGATATAGCTGTCGCGTGATTGACTGGTCTGCTCGGCGCTGACGCGCACCGAGATATTGCGCTCGTTGCCGTCGCGGCTAATGATGATCTGACCCTGCACCAGCCGTTGCGTCCCTTCCCTCGCCGTCCGCATGAGATCATCCAACTCCGGAATGACTTCGGACAGCGGATGTCCGAGCGTTTCCGATTCGGAATGACCGATCAGTTTCTCCGCCGAGCGGTTCAGAATCCCGATGGTGTTGGCGCCGTCGACGCCAATGATGCCGGCGCTCGCCGACGACAGTACAGCCTCGATGAAGCGGCGCCGGCTGTCGATCAGGCCGCTCGCATTCACGAGTTCATCGCGTTGCGTGCGCAATTCGGCCGTCATCTTGTTGAAGGTTTCGCCGAGCTGCGCAAGATCTCCTTCGGACTTCAGGACGGGCACCTGAACGTTCAGATTGCCGGTGGATACGATGTCGGCGGCGCTCATCAATCGACGGACGGGTGCGACGAACCGATCGGCAAAGTTCAGGCCCAGCAGTACCGACGCCATCAGGATGGTCAGCGCGATCACCGCGAACATCAGTGCGAACGCCACCTGGATGCCGAGGCGCCGTGCCTCGATCGTGGCGTATTCGGCGACGCTCGCCTGGGTCTGCTTCAGTTGCGCGACGACGTGCGGATCGAGGAGTCTTGCGACATAAAGGAAGGTATCCTGGAACGCGTGTACCCGAAGGACGGCGGCGACATAGTTCGCCTCCGGAAATACTGCGATCTGCGGCTCTTCCTCGTTTACGTTGTTGAGGAAGTCCGGGTTGGGCGTGGTGTAGGTCCGCTCGATGCCGGTTTGCGCCGACTCGAGCAGATGGCCTTCCTTGTCGATCAGCATCGCACCCGGCAGATTGCGGGCCTTTGCGCTCGAGGTCAGGAGCTGACGAAACGTTCCGCGATCCTGATCGTACAGCGGCCGCGCGTTGGAAATGTCATTGGCCATGCCGAGGATGTCACCGCGAATGAGCTGGGCGTGCTCATGGAGATATGCGTTGGCGACGATCAGGGAGTTTTGAATGACCTCCTTGGTCGGACCCGAGAACAGGCGGTCGAGGCCGCGATCAATGGTGATGTTGGCCACGACCGAGACCAGGACGGCCGGCAGCACCGCGATCACCGAGAAAAGGCTGACAATCTGGACGTGAAGTTTCGCGGCGGCGCGACCGCGCCGACGGGCCTGAACCACCCGCCAGACCTCCCGGGCGATAATGGCGACGAGCAGAAGGATGGTGCCGGCGTCGATCAGCAGAAATGTGATGACAACCCGATGCGTCGGCTCGATTGGCGTGAGGCCGACCAAGACCACGAAGGTCAGGAACGCCGACAGCAGCGCGAGGCCGATCGCGACCGACGCCAGCAGCCGGCGCAAGGTCCCGCTGCGCGGCTCGGCGAATGACGGATCGTGTGATGAAGCCGGCGTGTCTGCGCTAGTCATCCAGGAAAACGGTTTGAATGTTTGAGGCCCGCTGACTATCGGTCAACGCCGACGGCGGACTGATGCATTCCTACAACAATGTTGCTTGATTACGACATTTCCACGGCGTGTGCCACAGCGCAGCAGGACTAGACAACGCGCGATCATCGATTTTGTGTGGAAATCGTTCAAGTTCCATCCAACCCCGAGTTCACCGCGCGCCTATCCTCCAGTCCGATAGATCTGGATATCCAGATCGCGGATCTTCTTGCGCAATGTGTTGCGGTTCAGACCTAAAAGGTCGGCCGCCCGAATCTGGTTGCCGCGGGTCGCGGCCAGCGCCGCGGTCAGCAGCGGCACCTCGATTTCCCTGAGAATGCGGTGGTAGAGCCCTGGCGGCGGGAGGCCGTTCGGAAAACCTGAGAAGTGCGACGACAGATACATCTCGACGGCGCCGCCGAGATTATCGAGGCTTTGATGTCCGATGCGTCCGGACACGATCGCAGGAGCGGCAAGTTCGCCATCAATCACCGAGCCGGTGATCACGTCCTGCGGGTAGAGAGCCGCGAGCCTGCGTGCCAGATTTTCCAGTTCGCGGACGTTGCCGGGCCAGCGATGCTGCTTCAGGCGCTCGAGCGCGGGCGCATCGAGCTTCTTGAGCGGCAGCCCGTCCTTTTCGGCCAATGCGAAGAAATGCCTGATCAAGTCGGGCAAATCCTCGATGCGTTCGCGCAGCGGCGGCAGCCGAAGCGGGACTACGTTGAGACGAAAGAACAGGTCCTCTCGAAACAGCCCCTGCTGGATCAGGACGCGGAGGTCCTTGTTGCTCGCCGCGACAATCCGGACATCCGTCCTGATCGCGGTCCGCCCGCCGACGGTGGTGTATTCACCTTGCTGAAGCACGCGCAGCAGGCGCGCCTGCGCCTCCATCGGCATGTCGCCGATTTCATCAAGGAATAACGTCCCGCCTTCGGCCTGCTCGAAACGGCCGGAGGCGCGGGCATTGGCGCCCGTGAAGGCGCCGCGCTCGTGACCAAACAACTCCGACTCGATCAGATCGCGTGGAATCGCCGCCATGTTGACGGCAACAAACGGACCGTTGCGCCGCTTGCCGTAGTCGTGAAGCGCGCGCGCGACCAGTTCCTTGCCCGTGCCGGACTCGCCGGAGATCATCACGGTCAGGTCGGTCTGCATCAGGCGGGCCAGCACGCGGTAGATGTCCTGCATCGCCGGTGAGCGGCCGACCAGCGGAATGGAATCGAATTCGTTTTCGTCGCCGCGCGCTGCACGCTCCTTCGGCTCGGCGAGCGCACGGCCGACGATTGCGATCAGTTCCTTGAGATCGAACGGTTTTGGCAGGTATTCATACGCGCCGCGTTCGGAGGCCCGGATCGCCGTCATGAACGTGTTCTGCGCACTCATGATAATGACCGGCAGGTTGGGCCGCATCTTCTTGATGCGCGGCAGCAGATCGAAGGCGTTCTCGTCCGGCATCACGACATCGGTGATGACGATATCTCCTTCGCCCTGGCTCACCCATCGCCAGAGCGTTGCCGCATTGCCGGTCAAGCGAACCTCATAACCAGCGCGCGACAGCGCCTGATTGAGCACCGTTCGGATGGCCGCGTCGTCGTCGGCGACAAGTATGTTGGCTGCGGGCATATTTTGTCCTCATCCCGAATCGCGTGAGGCGTGTGACGGCATCCCCGGCACGGCGGCGTCATTGCTTTGCTGCGGTTTTGGGTTGGTGTTGAACATCGGTAGGAGAATGCGGAAGGTGGTCTTACGCGGCTGCGATATGCACTCGACGATTCCGCCATGATCACCGACGATTTTAGCGACCAGCGCGAGCCCGAGCCCGCTTCCGGTCTGCTTCGTGGTCACGAACGGATCGAACAGGTTCGGCAGCAGATCCTCCGCAACACCAGGACCGTTGTCCTTGACGCAGAATTCCAGCGGCAGTGACACCCGCGTTTTCTTGCCAGGCACCGACAGGCGCACGCCGGGACGGAACGCGGTCGTCAACTGAATTTCACCTTCGCTCGCGAGGTCGGCCACCGCTTCCGCAGCGTTCTTGACCAGATTCAGGAAGACCTGGATGAGTTGGTCCTGATTGGCGAACACCGGCGGCAGCGACGGATCGTAGTCTTCAATGAATTTGACTTTTCGCGCGAAGCCGGACTGCGCGAGCCGTTTGACATGATCGAGTACCGAGTGAATGTTGATCGGACCGCGCGCCACCGGGCGTTCGTCGCCAAACACCTCCATGCGATCGACAAGCGTGACGATGCGGTCGGCTTCGTCGCAAATCAGCCGAGTCAGTATCCGGTCATCCGACGAAGCCCCCTGTTCGAGAAGCTGAGCCGCACCGCGAATGCCGGACAGCGGATTTTTGATCTCGTGCGCGAGCATGGCCGCGAGCGCGATCACCGAGCGCGCCGCGCTGCGATGGGTCAACTGCCGATCCATCTTGTCGGCGATAGTGCGCTCTTGAATCATCACCACGACATGGCCGGGACGTTCGGTCAGAGGCGCGACGTGCAGGTCGACCTGACGATCCCGGCCGATCCGCGGCGTACCGAGATCGACCTTGAATTCGTTCACTGGCGAGCCGCTGTCGCGAACCTGATCGATCAGCGTCAGCATGGGACTACCAAACGGGATGACCTCCTTCAGCGGCTGCCGCTGTAGAAACTGCGTCGACATTTCGAAGAAAGATTCCGCGGCCATGTTGGCATTGATGATCCTGCCGTCGGGACTGACCAGCAGCACGGGGTTCGGCAGCGCGTTGAGAATGGCCTCATCGTCGGAGGACGCGATACGTGCGCGCTCCGCGAGCGATGTCATGCTGCGGTACTCCAAGCGAAATCGTCGAACGCGTCCACCAAAGCCCGCTGCACGCCGGTCGGATCGTCGGCCGTCAGAATTTTGCCCCGCCATGTCTTGAGGACCGACGCCCGTACGTCGCCGACCGCCGCCGCGACCTCGAGCGCCCAGCCGAGATGTTTTCGCGCATGACGAAGTCCGATGCGCAGGCCGTAGTGCTGAAGCAGGTCGTCATAGAGTGCGCGGATGTATGCCAACTGGTCCTCGAGCGCAGGCGGCGGCTCCGCTATACCCGTTTCAAGCTGGCGCCCGATCTGACCCGGCAGCCAGGGCTGGCCCTGCGCACCGCGGCCCACCATGACAGCATCGGCGCCTGATTTATCAAGTGCGGTGACGGCCGCATCGAATGAGGTGATGTCGCCATTGACGATCACGGGAATATTGACGGCGTCCTTGACCTCCCGCACAGCCTGCCAGTCGGCGCTGCCCTTGTAGAACTGGCAACGGGTGCGGCCGTGAACGGTAATCATCTGCACGCCGGCGGATTCGGCGCGCTGCGCGAGATGCGGCGCATTGAGCGAGCGATCGTCCCATCCGAGCCGCATCTTGAGCGTGACCGGTACCTTCACCGCACCGACTGTCGCCTCGATAAGCCGCAGGGCATGGTCGAGGTCGCGCATCAGCGCCGAACCTGACTGGCCGCCTGTGACGTGGCGAGCGGGACAACCCATGTTGATGTCAATGATGTCGGCGCCCGCGGCCTCGGCGACCCGCGCGCCTTCGGCCATCCAGCGCGTCTCGCAGCCGGCAAGCTGAACGACGTGCGGCCCGCCGCCCGTGGCCTCGCAGCGGAGAACGGACATCGGCCGTCCGCGCACAAGGTCGTCGCTGGCGGTCATTTCGGAAACGACGAGCCCCGCCCCCAAAGCTTCTGTAAGACTGCGGAACGGTCTGTCGGTGATCCCCGACATCGGCGCCAGAAGAACCCGGCTGGAAATCGGAATATCCCCAACCGTGAAAGACTTGAGACCTGATAACGCTGGACCCGTCGGGATTTTACTCATCGACCCCAAATGCCCTAAATCTTTAGCTCATTTATTGGGCAAGTATTGTGTGTGCTCACACTTTAGCCAATTTCAGGCGCCTTGCAAGTGCGCTGCAACACAAATAATCCCTGTCGCCTGCAGCCAGGGAACCTGCTGTTTTTTGCCCGGGCATGATAAGGGCAGAGACGCCGAGCGGGATTCCTCCGTCGAAACAACTTGATTGCCATCCATCCAATGCCCACGTCAAAACGAACGGTCGCCATCATCGTTGCCGCAGGTCGCGGGCTCCGCGCCGGTGCCGGCGGTCCCAAGCAATACCGGACCATCGCCGGGCGGACCGTGATTTCGCGGGCGATGGAGGCATTCTGTGATCATCCCGATATTTTTGCCGTGCAGCCGGTGCTCAATCCGGACGACCTTGAGATGTTCAATCAGGCCGTCGCCGGGTTTCGTTATCAGCCGCCGGCAAATGGCGGCGCCACGCGCCAGGCCTCCGTCCATGCGGGCCTCGAGGCCCTCGCCGCCGACGCGCCGGACATTGTGCTGATTCACGATGCCGCCCGGCCGTTCGTGACTCCTGCGCTGATCGCGCGCGCGATCGAGGCCGCCAATAAAACCGGCGCGGCGGTGCCCGCGATTCCCGTGACCGATACCATCAAACAGGTCGATGCGTCCGGCGACGTCAACGCGACCCCGGATCGCGCCAAGCTGCGGATCGCCCAGACACCGCAGGCGTTTCGCTTCGACGTGATCCTCGATGCGCATCGCCGTGCGGCGCGCGACGGCCGTGACGATTTCACCGATGACGCGGCGCTTGCAGAATGGGCGGGATTGACGGTTGCGACCTTTCAAGGCGATGCTGCCAACATGAAGCTGACAACTCCGGAAGATTTCGTGCGCGAGGAAGCGCGCCTCGCCGCCGCACTTGGCGACATCAGGACCGGCACGGGCTATGACGTCCATGCGTTCGGCGATGGCGATCACGTCATGCTGTGCGGCGTGAAGGTACCGCACGATCGCGGCTTCCTGGCGCATTCCGATGGCGATGTCGGTCTGCATGCACTGGTCGATGCGATTCTCGGCGCGCTGGCGGACGGCGACATCGGTTCGCACTTTCCGCCGAGCGATCCGCAATGGAAGGGCGCGTCCTCCGACAAGTTCCTGAAATACGCAGTCGACCGCGTCACGACGCGCGGTGGCCGCATCGCCAATCTCGAAGTCACCATGATCTGCGAGCGGCCCAAGATCGGCCCGCTGCGCGATGTCATGCGCGCGCGCATCGCCGAAATCACCGGTGTCGCGGTCTCGCGCGTCGCCGTGAAGGCGACCACCAGCGAGCGGCTCGGATTCACCGGCCGCGAGGAAGGCATTGCGGCAACGGCCAGCGTAACCATCCGCCTGCCCTGGGATGACAAGGGCTGGAGCACCTGACATGAGCGGCAGCGATACCCGCGCTCTGTCGCGTTCGCTGCTCGATCTTTGCCGGATGCGCAAGCTCACCATCGCCACGGCCGAATCCTGCACCGGTGGGTTGGTTGCCGGCGCGCTCACCGAAATTCCCGGCTCCTCGGACGTGATCGATCGCGGTTTTGTCACCTATTCCAACGACGCCAAGCGCGCGATGCTGGGCGTCAAGGCCAGCA
>JBDTCP010000223.1:0-21019 GCA_039923555.1 Nitrobacter sp. | reverse complement strand
GCAGTATCTCAGCCTCGTCGGCGACATGGGCTCGACGCTCTCGGGCGGGCAGCGGCAACGCGTGCTGCTGGCGCGGGCGCTATATCGTCAGCCGCAGATTCTGATTCTCGACGAAGGCACCGCAAACCTCGATGAACAGAATGAGGAACTGATCGCTGACCTGATCGACCAGATGAACATCACGCGCATCGTCGTCGCGCATCGTCCAGCCCTGCTACGCCGTGCGCGCAAAGTCTACGCGGTCGAGAACCGACGGCTCGTCCTTGTGGGCGGAACCGACGCGCCCCGCCAAGAGGCGCTGGCCGAAAACGTCCCACTGTCAGTGGCACCGCCGCAGTAAACGGGATTTCTTCGCGCAAGAAAAAAGCCGGCATGCGATGCCGGCCTTTTCCACACGTACGCGACGCTACTTACGCAACACTTACATGACTTCGGCGACCACGCGGCCGACGCCACGGCCAGTCAAGCCGATCGCACGGGCAGCGCCCGTCGACAGATCCAGCACGCGGCCGCGGATGAACGGGCCGCGATCATTGATGGTCACCACCACGCTGCGGTCGCCATGCGTGACCTTCAGCTTGGTGCCGAACGGCAGACTGCGATGGGCGGCCGTCATGGCGTTCTGGTTGAAGCGCTGGCCGGACGCGGTGCGGCTGCCGGATTCACTGCCGTAATAGGAGGCCACCCCGGAGAACGACCGGCGCGAATGCCCGAGCGACGCATTGGCGTTCAGCCAGGACGACCCCGTGGTCTCCTGTACCGCAGCGTGATGACCCCGGTGATGATGGTGATGGTGATGGTGATGCCGATGATGATGGTGACGCGAACGGGCCGATGCCTCGGTCACGCTCCCCGCAAGGAGAACAGTTGCAGCGATCATGGCGACCGCCATACGCGGCCGGGTTAGAAATCCCAGCGTTGATTTTTGCGAGCTCAGCATATTGAAAGTCCCCTGCAAAAGTATTGCCGCCCCTGCGGCAAGTGAAACTCGTACCCTTTGAGTTGCTGCAGGGTTGATCCTCCAACTAAGGCGTAAAAGGGGCGGGAATTAGCTTAATGACTCGGATGAAATATCTTTTGATCAACAAATAAGAGGGTGCTAACCACATTAATACTCATTTTCATAAAATATACACGATAACATACTTGTTTATACTGTAAAAAGAAGTTCTTACGCGGTATCGCCAGCATTCAGCAAGTAATACGAGGCGCTTTGGCACGAAGCCAATCGAGAGAACGTTGAAAAAACGACTGTGGCACAGGACTAACTTGCGTTTCGTAGGGTCCGGTGCGCGGCTTCTGAATTACTGTGCAGTGAGAACGGGTCGTCGCGTTTCGAGAGCTTGCTGAATTTCATCGCTTGGTAAATCCCGCCCATGCGACAAGGCACCGCTGTACGTTGCCGTCATGTTGCACCTGCGCGCGCGCTATGTTAGCAAAGCCGCGATTTTGACGCTGCCGGTACGCTTGTATCGGCCGGAAATCGAAGTTCCTCTTGAATTCCAAGGGCTTGGGCCGCCTTCGCCGCATTCTGGCGACGGTTTTTTCCTTGCGAATTTCACAGCTTGAGAGCGCTCTGGTGGCTGCTGAAGATCCGTCGGTTTCTGGTGTGTCCGGCCGTTATGCGACGGCGCTGTTTGAACTGGCTCGCGAAGACAAATCGATCGACGCCGTCAAGGCCGACCTCGACAAGTTCGATGCCATGCTGCTCGACAGTCCTGACCTGCTCCGGCTGGTGCGCAGCCCGGTTTTCAGCGCCGATACCCAGGCCAAGGCGCTCGCTGTCGTGCTCGACAAGGCCGGAATCGGCGGCACGACCGCGAAATTCCTGAAAGTTCTCACCGCCAACCGCCGGCTGTTTGCCGTTGCCGACGTGAGCCGGGCGTTCCGCGCCCTGGTCGCCAAGTTCAAGGGCGAGGCCACCGCCGACGTTACCGTCGCCGAAACACTCAACGACAAGAATCTGGACGCGCTGAAGACCGCACTGAAATCGGTGACGGGCAAGGACGTCACCCTCAACGTGAAGGTCGATCCATCCATCATCGGCGGGCTTGTCGTCAAGCTCGGCAGCCGCATGGTGGACAGTTCGCTCCGCACCAAACTCAATTCGATCAAGCACGCGATGAAAGAGGCAGGCTGATGGACATCCGCGCCGCGGAAATTTCCGCGATCCTGAAGGACCAGATCAAGAATTTCGGCCAGGAGGCTCAGGTTTCCGAAGTCGGACAGGTGCTGTCCGTCGGCGACGGCATCGCCCGTGTCTATGGCCTCGACAACGTCCAGGCCGGCGAAATGGTCGAGTTCGAGAATGGCACGCGCGGCATGGCGCTGAACCTCGAAACCGACAACGTCGGTATCGTGATTTTCGGAGCGGACCGCGAGATCAAGGAAGGCCAGACCGTCAAGCGCACCCGCGCCATCGTCGATACGCCGGTGGGCAAGGGTCTGCTCGGCCGCGTCGTCGATGCGCTCGGCAATCCGATCGACGGCAAGGGGCCGATCCAGGCGACTGAACGCAAGCGCGTCGACGTCAAGGCGCCCGGCATCATTCCGCGCAAGTCGGTCAACGAGCCGATGGCGACAGGCCTCAAGTCGATCGACGCCCTGATCCCCGTCGGCCGTGGCCAGCGCGAATTGATCATCGGCGACCGCCAGACCGGCAAGACCGCGATCGCGCTCGACACCATTCTCAACCAGAAGCCGCTGAACGTCGCCGGCGCGCCCGAGGGCCAGAAACTCTATTGTGTCTACGTCGCGATCGGCCAGAAGCGCTCGACCGTTGCCCAGTTTGTGAAGGTGCTGGAAGAACAGGGCGCACTGGAATATTCCATCGTCGTGGCGGCAACCGCGTCCGATCCGGCGCCGATGCAGTACATCGCGCCGTTCACCGGCTGCACAATGGGCGAGTATTTCCGCGATAACGGTATGCACGCCGTCATTATCTATGACGACCTGTCGAAGCAGGCCGTCGCCTATCGCCAGATGTCGCTTCTGCTGCGCCGCCCGCCGGGCCGCGAAGCCTATCCCGGCGACGTGTTCTATCTGCATTCGCGCCTGCTGGAACGCGCCGCAAAGCTCAACGACGAGCACGGCAACGGGTCGCTGACGGCGCTGCCGATCATCGAAACCCAGGCCAACGACGTGTCGGCCTACATTCCGACCAACGTCATTTCGATCACGGACGGCCAGATCTTCCTCGAAACCGACCTGTTCTTCCAGGGCATCCGTCCGGCGGTGAACGTCGGTCTGTCGGTGTCGCGCGTCGGCTCGTCGGCGCAGACCAAGGCGATGAAAAAAGTCGCCGGCAAGATCAAGGGCGAACTCGCACAGTACCGCGAAATGGCGGCCTTCGCGCAGTTCGGCTCCGATCTCGATGCCTCGACTCAGCGTCTGTTGAACCGCGGTTCGCGCCTGACCGAACTCCTGAAGCAGCCGCAGTTCTCGCCGCTGAAGATGGAAGAGCAGGTCTGTGTGATCTGGGCCGGCACCAACGGCTATCTCGACAAGCTCCCGCTCGGCAAAGTACGCGCCTTCGAGGACGGCCTGCTGTCGCTGCTGCGCGGCAAGAATGTCGATATTCTCAACACCATCCGCGAAAGCCGGGATCTCAGTGACGACACTGCGGCCAAGCTGAAGAGCGTGGTCGAGGGTTACGCCAAGACGTTTGCTTAAATTTCCTGCCATGGCCGGGGTTGCCCGGCCATTCGCACGTTTGAGCGTGAAAAAATCAAGACGTGGATGCCCGGCACGAGGCCGGGCATGACGAACGAGGGATTTGCGATCCGGTCCGGGACCGGATTGTTGGGGTGAGATAAGAATGGCGTCTCTCAAGGATATGCGCGTCCGCATCGCCTCAACCAAGGCGACGCAGAAGATCACCAAGGCGATGCAGATGGTCGCGGCGTCGAAATTGCGCCGTGCGCAGACCGCCGCCGAAGCTGCGCGTCCCTATGCAGAGAAAATGGATCAGGTGATCTCGAACATCGCCAGCGCTGCCGCGGGTTCGCCCGGTGCGCCGGTATTGCTCGGCGGCACCGGCAGGGATCAGGTGCATTTGCTGCTGGTCTGTACCGGCGAGCGCGGCCTGTCCGGCGCCTTCAACTCCTCGATTGTGCGGCTCGCCCGCGAGCGCGCGCTGGCGCTGATGAACCAGGGCAAGGACGTCAAGTTCTTCTGCGTCGGGCGCAAGGGATACGAGCAGCTGCGCCGCACCTTCGAGAAGCAGATCGTCGAAAACGTCGAACTGCGCTCCGTTCGCCAACTCGGTTTCGTCAACGCCGAAGACATCGCCAAGAAAGTTATCGCGCGGTTCGAAGCCGGCGAATTCGACGTCTGCACGCTGTTCTATTCGCGCTTCAAGTCCGTCATCGCGCAGGTTCCAACCGCACAGCAGATCATTCCGCTGGTGGTGGAAGCGCCGGCCGCGAATGCCGGTCCCGCCCCGTTCTACGAATACGAGCCGGAAGAGGATGAAATCCTCACCCGGCTGCTTCCGCGCAACCTAGCGGTACAGATTTTTCGCGCCCTTCTGGAAAACAACGCGTCGTTCTACGGCGCGCAGATGAGCGCCATGGATAACGCGACGCGTAACGCAGGCGACATGATCCGCAAGCAGACGCTGGTTTACAACCGGACCCGCCAGGCGATGATCACGAAGGAGCTGATCGAAATCATCTCCGGCGCCGAGGCCATTTAGCAGGAGCGTTCATGGCTTACGTCACGAAGGCGACACCAAGCGGCGGCCGCAACGGCCGCGCCGTCCTCGATGGCGGTGCGCTGGCGTTGGCGCTGCAAGCGCTGATTGAAGACGCGCACACCATCTGTTCTTATTCCAAGGCGACCAAGGGCAATGTGCCCGTCAAGCTGACGGCCGTTTGATGGCGGAGTGCTCATAAGTTGATCGCGGTAAGAACCATATTGGCGACGTTAGGCATTGTTGCTGTCGCGGCAACCGTGAGCCTTACGACGCCGGCCTACACGCAATCCGCTGAAACTTTGGCAGCCGCGGACCGCCTGATGGCCGCTCAAGATATCAACAAGATGATGAACGACATGGCGACGAATGTCGCTGACCGACTTCCGGGAGCGACCGACGCTCAGAAACAGGCCTTTATCGCTGAAATGACGGCGCCTGAGTTTTTGTCCCGCTTTCGGGACGAAACCCGAAAAGCCATGGCGAAGAGCTTCAGTGCGGAAGAGCTGAACGCTTTGGCAGACTTTTATTCTAAGCCAATTGCCAAAGCGGCGATGGCTAAAATGGGACCATATACGGCGGACATTATGGCGTTCGTTCAAAGAGAAATCCCGAGCATGGTTCAGCGAATTCAGCAGACGAAGTGAAAATAGCGGCTGCAATTTGCGCCAGCCGGAAACGAGACGAGTTGTAAGGAGACTATCTAATGGCATCCCCCGCCAATCAGTCCGGACGCATCACACAGGTCATCGGCGCTGTCGTCGACGTGCAGTTCGAAGGCCACCTGCCGGCCATTCTCAACGCCATCGAAACCAAGAACGGCAACAATCGTCTGGTCCTCGAGGTCGCCCAGCATCTCGGCGAATCCACGGTCCGCACCATCGCGATGGACACCACTGAGGGCCTGGTCCGCGGTCAGGAAGTGAAGGACACCGGCAACCCGATCATGGTTCCGGTCGGCGCAGGTACGCTCGGCCGTATCATGAACGTGATCGGTGAGCCGGTCGACGAACAAGGTCCGGTCAAGGCCGAAGGCCTGCGTGCTATCCATCAGGAAGCGCCGCTCTACACCGACCAGTCGACGGAAGCTGAAATTCTCGTCACCGGCATCAAGGTGGTCGATCTGCTGGCGCCTTACGCCAAGGGCGGCAAGATCGGCCTGTTCGGCGGCGCAGGCGTCGGCAAGACCGTGCTGATTCAGGAACTGATCAACAACGTCGCAAAGGCCCACGGCGGTTACTCGGTATTCGCGGGCGTCGGCGAGCGGACCCGCGAAGGCAACGATCTCTATCACGAGTTCATCGAATCCGGCGTCAACAAGAAAGGCGGCGGCGAAGGCTCCAAGTGCGCGTTGGTTTACGGTCAGATGAACGAGCCTCCGGGCGCCCGCGCCCGCGTCGGCCTTACCGGCCTCACCGTTGCCGAGCATTTCCGCGACCAGGGTCAAGACGTTCTGTTCTTCGTCGATAACATCTTTCGTTTCACCCAGGCTGGCTCTGAAGTGTCGGCGCTGCTCGGTCGTATTCCTTCAGCCGTGGGCTATCAGCCGACACTCGCCACTGACATGGGCGCGCTGCAGGAGCGCATCACCACCACCCACAAGGGCTCGATCACCTCGGTGCAGGCTATTTACGTTCCGGCCGACGACTTGACCGACCCGGCGCCTGCCACGTCGTTCGCCCACTTGGATGCGACGACGGTGCTGAACCGTGCGATTTCCGAAAAGGGCATCTATCCCGCGGTGGACCCGCTCGACTCGACCTCCCGCATGCTGTCACCGCTGATCGTCGGCGAGGAGCACTACCTGACCGCCCGAATGGTCCAGCAGGTGTTGCAGCGCTACAAGTCGCTGCAGGACATCATCGCCATTCTCGGCATGGACGAACTGTCCGAAGAGGACAAGATCGCCGTGGCTCGCGCCCGCAAGATCGAGCGCTTCCTATCGCAGCCGTTCTTCGTCGCCGAAATCTTCACGGGTTCGCCGGGCAAATTCGTCGACCTTGCCGACACCATCAAGGGTTTCCGCGCAATATGCGACGGCAAGTATGATCATCTTCCGGAAGCGGCCTTCTATATGGTCGGGACCATTGAAGAGGCGGTCGAAAAAGGCAAGAAACTCGCAGCCGAGGCAGCGTAAGCAACTGCGTCATTGCCGGACTTCATCCGGCAATCCATTGATCAAGACGCTTTTAGACTGATGGACCCGCGGGTCAAATCCGCGGGTGACAACAGAGAGACTGGGCACCATGGCCACGTTCCACTTCGATCTCGTATCGCCTGAAAAGCTCACCTTCTCTGGAGAAGTCGATCAGGTCGACGTTCCCGGCGTCGAAGGCGATTTCGGCGTGCTTGCCGGCCACGCACCGGTTGTCGCGGCGATCCGTCCAGGAATCCTGACCATCACCACGGGCGGGACGCATCAGAAGATCATCGTGCTCGGCGGTCTCGCCGAAGTATCGGAGAAGGGTTTGACCGTCCTCGCCGACGTGGCGACCTCAATCCAGGAACTCGATCGTGCGAAGTTTGCGGACACGATCACCAGCATGGAAGCCAAGCTGGCGGAAAAGGAAGGCTCCGAGCTCGACCGGGCCATCGAGCGGCTGGATCAGTTCAAGAGCATTCAGCATCAGCTCAATACCACGGCGATGCACTGAGCCAACGGGCATCGACCCGAAGAGACCCGGCGAACTTGGTTCGTGGTTCCGCGGCTCCGGCTGACGGGCGCCTCCAGCGTTTTTGAACGGCTTGAAACGGCGCGGTGTTTCACTTGAACGGCGTCCTTAGCGATCTGAGGCGTAAAGCCGCAGCGGCCTTAGAATCGCGCTAAGCTTCAGTAAACAATCGTCGTTTCTGGACTCAAAACTTCTCTAACCTTGCGTCCAGGCCAACCATCGATTGACGGCACGGCACTTGTGTTCGGTATTCTGACGAAACAGCAGCGAGAGGTGTTTCATGCAGAACATACGAACCGTCGCTACCGCCGTGATAATCGCACTTTCTTTCGTCTCGACCGTTTTAGCCGACGGCTACACGAATTGTACCAAGCTTGAAAAGTCATCCTGGAAACCAGCGAGTGAAGCAGAAGCCAAGGCCAAGGCGGCCGGCTATGACGTGACGCGATCCAAGATCGAGGGATCCTGTTACGAAGTCTACGGAAAGAAAGACGGCAAGCTCTACGAACTTTTCTACAGTCCGGAAGATCTCAGTCTGAAGCATACAAAAGAAAGATAACGCGGCGCCGAAATCAGACAGAGAAACGTCTGGCAACTCGCTTACGTCGCGCGCGTCTTGATCCGATTCACGTTTCAAGCCGTGGACCCGGATAAAAGTCCGGCAGGACAGATTGCTGATTTTTCTAAACCAGGCCTGCTCTACCGCCCGATAAGCTCGCGAATTCCTTGACCACGCGCTCATAGACCGGACGCTTGAAAGGCACGATTAACCTGGTCAGGTTCTGCATGGGCTCCCAGCGCCACGTGATGAATTCCGGCTTGTGTCCATCGCCCGGGTTGGCGACGTTGATCTCGTTGTCATTGCCGGTGAAGCGCATCGCATACCACTTCTGGCGCTGTCCGCGATAGCGGCCCTTCCAGGCCCGTCCGGCCACGGTGCGCGGAATGTCATAGATCAGCCAGTCGGATACCTCGGCGAGCTTCTCAACGGAGCGAACGCTGGTCTCCTCGTAGAGTTCGCGTTTCGCCGCGAGCCATGTGTCCTCGCCGGGATCGACACCGCCTTGCGGCATCTGCCAGACATGCTCGTCATCGACGTGCTCGATGCCGCCGGTGCGACGGCCGATGAAGACGAGCCCCCCCTCGTTAATCAGCATCATTCCGACGCAAGTGCGGTAGGGAAGATCGTCGTAGCGCGCCATTCCGCCAATGCCTTTCGCATCTGCTCGGTCCGGTAACGGAGGGGACGCGAATTCAGATATCAGTTCGATTTTGATTTCAGCATCGCGATTGTCAATGGGACAAGCATCACGCCTCGGTTTTCGAGAACCTTGGTCCAGACGCCGATCCGGTCGATGGAAACCGGAAGCGCCGAAGCCATGCCGACCGCGACTCCCCGCTCCTTCGCCAGGTCCTCAAGCCTCGCGAGCGCCTTGTCGATCTCCACCGAGGTCGGGACAGCATCGATGGTTATGTCAGCCTTGGCGAACGGCATCGTCTGACGCTCAGCGAGCGGACCGGCGACGCTCCTTGGAGTCGAGCCGTCGTCAAGGTAGGCGAGGCCGCGCTTGGCAGCTTCGCGAATGATCGGCTGCATCACCGTATCGGAGGCGACAAACCGGGTGCCCATAAAATTGGCGAGACCGACATAGCCCTGAAAGCGGCTGAGGTGCCAATGCAGGCGGTCGATATTCTGCTCGGCGCCGAGTGTCGTCAGCAGGGTCTGCGGTCCGGGGTCGTTGTCGGGATAGTCGTAGGGCTCCATCGGGACCTGTAGCAGAATTTCATGACGTTGCGCGCGGGCGCGCTCCACCAGCTTGCCCGGATCGGACCCGTAAGGCGTGAATGCCAGCGTTACGGCCGGCGGCAGTTTCATGATGGCATCGGTGGTTTTTGCCGCGCCGACGCCGAGACCGCCGATAACAATCGCGACCACAGGCATCGTTGCCGCCTTCGCGCGTTCGGCATCGGTGCCCGTCGCATAGGCCTTGAAGGGCTTCAAGCCACCGGCAGCGACGATGGGAATCATTCCGTAACGTGACTTCTCCAACAAGCGCGGATCAATTCCCACCATCATCGTCGGTGTGGCATTGCCATCGGCCTTGTCGGACCCGTCACCTGCGAGAACGACGTCTTGCCGCGCACCGCTGGAGCCGTCGATAATGGTGATGGTCTTTTGCCCCGCCGCCGGCGGAGGTTGAGCAGCAACGACGACAGCATCGCTGCCCGGCTTCTGCTCAACATGCGGGGTCGTTGTGGGCTTGCCCTCAGGTGCGGCGATGTGCCGGATTGCAACCCGTGCGGTGGGCTCTCCGCCCAAAGGATTGTTATTGAAGACAGCGAAGCCGAGAAACGCCACAAGGACCAGTCCCAGCAACACGGCAATGGCCTGCGGCAGCGTAAAGGGAAGCCGGAACCGGCGCTTGCGCGCGGAAGTCTGCCCGAGCGGTGTGCTGAGATCGTCCGTCATATCGGCCATGGATCTCCCCGAATCATCTGATTCGGACAATACCATGAGCGCTCGCAACGGCGGCAGGCCACGATGAGGCGTGACCACCGGTCGGGCGCAGCGGGCAAACGAAACGGACGGCCCGAAGGCCGCCCGACTCCAGAAATCCAAGTTATTTCAAGTGGTTCAGTTCGCGGCCTTGTTCGCGGGCTTCTCGATCGCCGCCTTGTCGCCGGGAGCCGGTGCCGAGGCGTTGATCTTGATGCCGTGCAGAAGGTCATCGGCCATCTTGAGCGCCTTATCGTTCTTGGCGTCCGGCGGGACGTAGGACTGCGAGCCAGTCTTCTCGTCAGCGCCGTTCTTCAGATGGCCGCGCAGCGAAGCCTCGCCCTTGGTGTCGGTCCGCGACTTCAGCTCATCGGGCACATCCTGAAGCACCTCGATATCCGGAACGATGCCCTTGGCCTGAATCGAGCGGCCCGACGGCGTGTAATAGCGCGCTGTGGTCAGCCGCAGCGCGCCATTGCCCGACCCGAGCGGAATGATGGTCTGCACGGAGCCTTTGCCGAATGAGCGGGTACCGATCAGTGTCGCCCGCTTGTGGTCCTGCAACGCGCCGGCGACGATTTCGGAAGCCGACGCCGATCCACCGTTGACCAGAACGATGACCGGCTTGCCCTTCGTGAGGTCGCCGGGATGCGCGCTGCGGCGCTGGGTTTCCTCGGCGTTGCGGCCGCGCGTCGACACAATCTCACCGCGATCGAGGAAGCTGTCGGAAACGGTCACCGCTTCTTCGAGCAATCCGCCGGGGTTGTTACGCAGATCAATGATGTAGCCCTTGAGCTTGTCACCGATCTGGCTCTGAAGGTCGGAAATCGACTTCTTGAGGCCTTCGGTGGTCTGCTCGTTGAATGTTGTGACGCGGATGTAGGCGATGTCGTCGGACTCGACACGCGACCGCACCGAACGGACGCGAATGTTGTCGCGCACGAGCGTCACATCGATCGGATTGTCCTGTCCCTTGCGGATGATCTTCAGCTTGATCTTGGTGCCGATCGGACCGCGCATCTTGTCGACGGCCTGATTGAGCGTGAGCCCCTGCACCGCTTCGTCGTCAAGATTGGTGATGATGTCGTTCGCCAGAATCCCCGCCTTGGACGCCGGCGTCTCGTCGATTGGCGAGACCACCTTGATCAGGCCGTCCTCCATCGTGACCTCGATGCCGAGACCGCCGAACTCTCCGCGCGTCTGCACCTGCATGTCGCGGAAGCTCTTGGCATCCATATAGCTCGAGTGCGGATCGAGACCGGCGAGCATGCCGCTAATGGCGGATTCGACCAGCTTGCTGTCGTCGGGCTTTTCGACGTAGTCGCTACGGACCCGCTCGAACACATCGCCGAACAGATTGAGTTGGCGATAGGTATCCGAGGTCGCGGCACGCGCGCTCGATCCCATCAGCACCGACCGCGGCTGGGTCACGAACAGCGTCAGCGCCGCACCCGTGGCGGCGCTGAGAAGAATGAGGGAAGCCTTGCGCATCATCCGCGGACCTTTTCGCCTTTATTTGCGACCCACCATGGGCCTGGATCAATGGGAGTGCCGTCCTTACGGAACTCGATGTAGAGAACAGGCTGACTCGCGTTTGCCGCAAGAATCGAGGCGACACGGGAGGTCGACCCCATCATTGCGACCGGTTCTCCGGTCAACACGAATTGCCCGATGCTAACCGAAATACGTTCCATCCCGGCGATCAGCACATGATATCCGCCACCGGCATTGAGGATCAAGAGTTGTCCATAGCTGCGGAACGGTCCAGCATAAACTACCCAGCCATCACACGGTGTCGTGACCTGCGCGCCTGGACGACTCGCCAACGAAATGCCCTTTTCCACGCTGCCGGCGCCGTCGGAACCCCCAAAGTCACGGATCTTCGTTCCGTTAACCGGAAATGCCAATAAGCCCTTCGCGGACGCAAAGGCGACGGCCGGACTGAGCCGGCCGGGATCCTTGAGGGCGGCCAGATTTGGCTTGCCGTTCAGCGGCGCCGGGGTGCCTCGCAGGCTGGCTGTCGCTGCTGCCTTGGCCGCACTCTTCAGATCTTGCTCCATCTTCGCGATCAAGCCCTGCAGGCTGTCGACCTGATGCGACAGCATGATCGCGCGCGAGCCCTCGGCGGCCATATCCTTTTCGACGTTGCTTTGCTGCCGTTGCCGTTCGTCCACCAGCGACGCCAGCCGGACTTGTTCGTCCCTGAGCTTGTCGCGATCGGCCGCCATCCGATCCCGCTCGGCGCCAATCGATTTGCGCAGGCTGACGAGTTCGCCGAGATCAGCCACAAGCTTTTCCGCGCGCGCGCGTATCTCCGGCACCACGGAGCCGAGCAGCATCGCGGTGCGCAGCGACTGCAGCGCATCCTCCGGCCGTACCAGCAAAGCGGGCGGCGCCCGGCGGCCGACACGCTGCAGGGCGGCCAGCACTTCCACGATTTCCGAATGCCGCGAATCGAGCGAGCCGCGTATGCCTTGTTCGCGCGCGTCGAGCGGCAGCAGGCGCGCTTCGGTCTCGGCAATCTTGGTTTCGGTGGCGCGAACCCGGGCGGCAACATCGATCAACTGTTGATTGAGCGTGCTGCGGTTCCGACCGATTGCCGCGATATCCGCCTTCAGTCTCTGCTGTATTTCGGTGGCGCTCTTTTGTTGCGCCCGCATCGCCTCCAGTTCCTGCTCGCGCGCTTTGATATCGCCGGCCGACGGGGCGGCAGCCGGCGAAGGCGTTCCGGCCGCCTGCGCCATCACGGATGAAGAACTTGCGGTTGAAAAGCCGGCGAGCAGACAAGCCGCAACGACAAGCATGGAAGCCGGCGGAGGTTGTCCACCTCGTGCCTCCGCGAACCTTGAAGGGAGGTTCTGGATCAGTCGCATGTCAGGTGATCGGCGCTCGTCTGTTTGCACCATGTTGACCCGATCGCGCAGCGCATCCGGCAGGCGCTAGCCGCGGTGATAAGGATGACCGGCCAGGATGGTCGCGGCCCTGTAGATCTGTTCCAGCAACATCACGCGCACGATCTGATGCGGCCAGGTGGCCGCGCCGAACGCGACGCTTAATTGAGCCTTGCGCCGCAATTCAGGCGAAAGTCCGTCCGCGCCGCCGATGACGAAAACAGTGCTGACCACCGACTCATCCCGCCAGCGGCCAAGATGACCTGCAAATGCAGCGCTGTCGATGTTTTTGCCCTTTTCGTCCAGTGCCACCAGGACAGCACCTTCGGGAACCAAAGCGAGAATCGCCGCAGCCTCTTCACGAATACGCTGTTCGGCATCGCGGGCGCGACTTTCCGGGATTTCATGGACGTCGAGGCCGCGGAAGCCGCGCTTGCGTCCGATATCATCGAAGCGTCCACGATAGCGATCAGCGAGTTCCCGCTCCGGACCCTGCTTGAGACGGCCAATGGCAATGATGACGAGTCGCATGCGCGCACGCTAGTGTGGTGGTTCAGAAGTTCGCTTCATTGCCCCGGCGAGTCCATCAAGCGAACTTCTGAACCCCAAACCACACTAGAATCCATAAAATTGCTAGTGTCCCTTTGATTTCGAAGTTCGCATCAAAGGTTGCTGCAAGGACATGCGAACTTCGAAATCGGGACACTAGCATGATCGCAGCGCCGCGACGGTTCAGACCGTCTTCGCCATCGCCGGGTTCTGCGTCCATAACCTCTCGAGGTTGTAGAATTCGCGGACCTCCGGCCTGAACACATGCACGATCACATCGCCGCAATCGATCAGCACCCAGTCGCAGTTGGGCAAGCCCTCGAGATGGACGCTTTTGAGTCCGGCTTCCTTGAGGCCCTTGGCGACGTTCTCGGCGACCGCACCCACGTGACGGTTGGACCGGCCCGTGGTGACGACCATGTAATCCGAAAATGCCGATTTGCCGCGAAGGTCGATGGCGACCGTCTCTTCCGCCTTCATATCCTCAAGGCGGGAAAGGATCAGGTTGAGGGTTTCTTCGGCGTCAGGTCGCGCCTTTGGAACCCCTGCGTCTGTCGAAGTCTTGCGTGCTCTTGACCTGACGGTCGCTTTCTTTGGCGCCGAAGATCTGGACGAGGACGACGAAGCAGACTTGGACAATACAGATGCGGTCAGGGACCATTTCCTTTCACTGTATCGCGAACACCGAATCCGTGGCGCCCGACGGCTATACTATGCATGTAGGGTTAAAGGTTTCAATATTCCAGTGACGCGCCGTCGTCATGTTTTCCGGCTCCCATCTTTCCAAGTCCCATCCCGGTTCCGCAACCCGGTCGAGGACAGTCTCGATTTCATGCCGGAAAGGAAGACCCAGGCGGGCGGGTGAAGCGTGGCCAGCCGGGCGGCCCTGGCTTCCGGCAGACGCCACCGCGCAAGCGCCTGCGCGGCTGGCGCCGCAAGGGCACGGAAACTCTGCGGCGGGCGATCGATCACCGCGATCGGCACTTCGGAGGCGATCCGCTGCCAGTTTTCCCAGCGATGGAACTGCGCCAGATTGTCGGCGCCCATGATCCAGACAAAGCGTACATTGGCGCACCTGCGTCGCAGATAGGTAATGGTGTCGAAGGTGTAGCGCGTTCCGATGACGGCCTCGAGACAACTGACATCGATACGCGGATCGCTGGCCATTGTCCGCGCCGCAGTGGCGCGTTCGCCGAGATCGTGCAGCGCGCGCGCATCCTTGAGCGGGTTACCCGGCGAAACCAGCCACCAGACCCGGTCGAGTTTCAGCCGCTTCAGGGCATACAGGCTGATGGCGCGATGCGCGGCGTGCGGCGGATTGAACGAGCCGCCGAGCAGACCGATGCGCATGCCGTCGGAATGAAGCGGGACGGCGCTGCACGAAGCGACTGAACGCGGCTCCAACATCAGTCTCCGCGCAACCGGGCGCATGATCTGCCAAAGTGTGCGCGGTTTGGCGATAAGATCATGCGCGCTTGAATAACGTTACGCTCACGGTCGGGTCTGCCCGGTACCGTGAACGCGATATTTGAAACTGGTCAGTTGCTCGGCGCCGACCGGTCCGCGCGCGTGGAATTTGCCGGTCGCGATGCCGATTTCGGCGCCGAAGCCGAATTCGCCGCCATCGGCAAATTGCGTCGAGGCGTTGTGCAACACGATCGCCGAATCGACCTCGTTGAGAAACTGTTCGGCCGTCTTCGAATCCTCGGTCACGATCGCATCGGTGTGGTGGGAGCCGTGGCGCTGGATATGGTCGATGGCATCGCTGATGCCATCGACCACGCGCGCGGCAATGATCGCGTCCTCATATTCGGTGTCCCAGTCCTCTTCCGTCGCGGGCTTGACGCGCGCATCAACACCTTGCACGGCGGTATCGCCGCGCACTTCGCAGCCCGCATCGATCAGCATTTCGATCAACGGCTTCAGGGTGTCCGGCGCACCGGCGCGATCGACCAGCAGCGTCTCCACCGCGCCGCAGACGCCAGGGCGGCGCATCTTGGCGTTGAGCACGATCGACTTCGCCATGGCGAGATCAGCGGCGCCATCGACATAGACGTGGTTGACGCCTTCCAGATGCGCGAAGACCGGCACGCGTGCCTCAGCTTCGACGCGCGCGACGAGACTCTTGCCGCCGCGCGGCACGATCACGTCGATGCCGCCCTTCAATCCGCTCAACAGCAACCCGACCGCGGCGCGGTCGCGCGTCGGCACCAGCGTTATCGCGGCTTCCGGCAATCCCGCCTCGCGCAATCCCTGCGCCAGGCACTCATGAATCGCGCGGCACGACCGAAAACTGTCCGAGCCACCGCGCAGGATCACGCCGTTGCCGGACTTCAGGCACAGCACGCCGGCATCGGCGCAGACATTGGGGCGGCTTTCAAAGATCACGGCGACCACGCCGAGCGGCACGCGCACGCGCTCGATGGTCATGCCGTTGGGACGCTGCCAGCGCTCGGTGACCTTGCCCACGGGATCGTCGATCCCGCGCACCACCTTGATGCCATCGGCCATCGCATCGATACGCGCCGGCGTCAGCGTGAGACGATCGACGAAGGCGGCGGTGGCGCCGCCCGCGCGCGCCTCAGCGACATCCTCGGCATTGGCCTTGAGAATCGCGGCCGCATTGGCGCGGATCGCGCGCGCCATCGCGTCGAGCGCTTGATTTTTTTGCGCCGGCGACGCGAGACCGAGCACGCGCGCGGCGGCGCGCGCCCGCGTTGCAAGGTCGCTCATCAGGGTCGGCAGATCGGCTGAGGCGTCGATCGCCTTCAGGGAAGCAGTCATGTCAGGCAACAACTCTGGCGGTTCCGTTCTCTCTTAAGATCATGTCCTAGCACAGAAATCCGTGTCCGGCGAGGCGTGGGGCATCCATCTTTCAAAAGCATCCATCCTCCGGAAGAGCATGGGTTTTCAGGTCGCAGGCGGGCGCATCGCCGCCGTTCTTTCGAACCGCGCCATACCCGCACACGACACGTCATATCGCGTCCGTGAAAACATCGAAAACATGAGGTGATGTCGAGGCACGATTCGATGCTGGCATTCTCGGAAAGCTCTCCCGGCAGCAAGGCCGGAACCCAGGGCGAGAAAAACAGAACCGCGCCGAGCAGGTTTGCAACATCACACAATTCTCTGTGACACCGAAACCCACAAGGATCGAAGCAGTTTTCCTTCTGTACGGCTGGCCGGCTCAATGCGGGTCTGCGCCAGCCCCCACCGCCGCGGTGTGGCGCCTCGCCATTTCAAGCCGGCAGTCACGCATTGCGCACCATCTCAAGAAAGGCAACTTCCATGACAAGAGAACTTGTCGCTCATAATCATCCGGCGAACGAGACGTACACTCAGCTTCACTCCGCCATCCCCAAGATTGCCGCCGGCTTCGTTACCTGGTTCGTGCTGATGGCATGGCTCTTTTTTGACAGGCAGAGCTTCGTAGCACTTCCGCTGGCCTTCATTACCGTGCTGTTTCTGGTGGCCGGCCTGTGTTTTAGCGCATCGTTTCTGGTGTGGTACAGACATGAGCCGGACTACGACAGACACCCGAACGAGGTCCCGTTCCGGGATTGGATCACGGGCAATTTTGCGGTTTGGGGCAGTCAGCAGAGCGCCAGACAAGCGGCCACCGAGATATTGCTGCCGATGGCGGCTGCCGCCTTTGGAATCACGGCGATGGGAACTATCTACATGATATCCAGCGGTATGATCGGCTCCGGCATCGTTAGCTAATGCGTTTTCCACTTAGCCGGAAAATGCTCTAGGACTTGTCATGGCCCGGTTTGAAACCGGGCTCGACGATTCAATCAAACTTGATCCGCTCACATTTAGTGTCCCGATTCCGAGGTTTGCATGTCCTTGCAGCAACGTTTGATGCGAACTTCGGTATCAATGGGACACTAGCAACCTTATGATTGTAGTGTGGTTTGGGTTCAGGAGTTCGCTTGACGGATTCACCGAGACAACGACGCGAACTTCTGAACCACCACTAGCCGGCCTCTCCGGGACGCGGCCCGCCCACCACAAGATCGTCGCGGTGGATCATTTCGGCGCGGCCACTGATGCCGAGAATCTGCGCCGCGTCGGAGGACGAACGTCCCTTGATCTTCGCGGCGTCGTCGGCGTCGTAGGCGACGAGGCCACGGCCGATCTCATGGGTATCGGGACCGCGCACGATGACGGCGTCGCCCCGCGCGAACGATCCATCGACACGAATGACGCCGGCCGGCAACAGGCTCTTGCCGGCACGCAGCGCGGCGACCGCGCCGGCATCGATGGTCAGCGTCCCCTTGGGCTCCAGCGACCCGGCGATCCAGCGCTTGCGCGCCGTGACCGGATTCGCCGGCGTCAGAAACCAGGTGCAGCGGCCGCCGTCCATGATGGCTTGCAGCGGATGCTCGATCTTGCCCGAGGCGATCAGCATGTGGGTGCCGGATGTGGTCGCGATCTTGGCCGCCTCGATCTTGGTCTGCATGCCGCCGCGTGACAGTTCGGAGGCAGCGCTGCCCGCCATCGCCTCGATATCGGCGGTGACGCGCTTCACGACCGGAATCAGTTTCGCATCCGGATTGAGATGAGGCGGCGCGTCATAGAGCCCGTCGATATCCGATAACAGGATCAGGAGATCCGCGCTCGCCATGGTGGCGACGCGCGCGGCGAGACGGTCGTTGTCACCATAACGGATCTCGTTGGTGGCCACCGTGTCGTTCTCGTTGATGATGGGCACCGCGCGCCAGTCGAGCAGTTTCGCGATCGTCGAACGCGCATTGAGATAGCGGCGGCGTTCCTCGGTGTCCTGCAAGGTCACCAGAATCTGCCCCGCGCCGATGCCGTGATCGCTAAGCACCTCCGACCAGATCCGCGCCAGCGCGATCTGGCCCACGGCAGCGGCAGCCTGACTCTCCTCCAGCTTCAGCGGGCCGCGCGGCAGCTTGAGTTTGCTGCGGCCGAGCGCGATCGAGCCGGACGAGACGATCAGCACATCGCGGCCCTCGCCATGAAGCTTGGCGATATCGGCGGCCAACGCCAACAGCCACGCCCCACGCGCCTCGCCGACCTCGGAATCGATCAGCAGCGACGAGCCGACCTTGACGACGATGCGGCGGAAGTTCTTGAGATGCGGGCGGGTCATGGCGATCAGCGGTCGGTCGAAACGAAAAACGCCACTTTCATCACATGAAAGCGGCGCCTTGGAAAGCGGAAGCTTCTTCCATTCGACCGTCGCACCGAGCATCGCGGCTTGTTAGCCGCAAGCGGCTCTTACCTTGGAACGGCGACGAATACCGAAACAAATCCGTTCAACTCGCAAGCTTGCGTTCGGCCGCGAAAGGGCTCAGCCCGAGCCACGTCTCCATCGCAGACGATAATGGACGGCTGCCGGTCAAGATCATGCGCTGGCTGGCGAGGGCGGCTCGGACGGTGTCGAGCCCCATCCAGATCGCCGTCATCGTCCGCAGATCGACGGTCACGTAAAGGTCGACGTCAAAGCCCGGATCGATTGAACACAGGTCGACTCCGGTCGCGGGGTCGACCAGGAGCCACCACGCGCGCTGAGCCGACGGCAGTTCGGGGTAACGGAATTGCACCACGCTCTGCCGTGGCGGCATCGGCGTCGGATTGAGATTGCGCCGCATGTCCCACATCAGAAGCTGCACGTCGAGATTTTGCAACGAAACGTCGGCATCGATGCGACGCTGACCCCACACGCCGAAAGCGTACACGATCGGCCCCAACTCCTGGCCCGATGCGGTGAGATGATACTCGAACACCGACGGATCCGACGCCAACGCGGTGCGCGACACGATGCCCGCAGCCTCAAGATCCTTCAACCGCTGCGAGAGCAGTGCTGGCGACATGCGCGGCACGCCGCGCCGCAATTCATTGAACCGTGTGGAACCGGCTGTCAGCTCCCGCATCAATACGATGGTCCAGCGCGTACACAGAATCTCCGCAGCCATAGCGACCGGACAAAACTGTCTGTAGCTTCCAATCGTCATTGCCGTCTCCCGCCATTGGTTGACCGCAACAAAGTTAAGCCTGATCGCAGGGACGTTCCAGTTCAGTTTCTATACTGGGCCGATTCAGTTCGTGAACTGGCTGCTCCGCGCGAAAGGGTGGAATTTCAACGGGCATGGCGAGCGTGGGCTCGCACAACCCCGAGGAGACGGTCATGCCCCTAGTCGATATCCAGCTCATCAAGGGCGTTTTCACCCCCGAGCAGAAGAAATCCATGATTTCCAAGGTTACCGAGGCGATGGTCGCCATCGAAGGCGAACCGATGCGCCAGGTCACCTGGGTCCGGATCCAGGAAGTCGAGAGCGGCCAATGGGCGATCGGCGGCAAGGCTTTAACCGCAGATGCGGTGAAGGCGATGGCCGCTGGCTGAGTCCCCACCACGCGATGCCGGCGTCCCTATCGGGCGCGTGATTCCATGCGGACGCCGGTCGTTCTCAAACATCTGCGATGTTCAGGTGATTACAATGAGCAACCACGGCAGAATAACGCACAGACTGGCGGCGTTGATCCGCTCAGCAGTCATTCGCGCAACGGTCTTTATAGTGATCAGCACTCCGTCGGCGTCGGCAACGACGGTGGCACGCTTCGTCGAGGCCAACGGTCTCGCCGCGTTATCGGCGATCTCGTTGTCGATTGAGCGCTGCCCGATCGCAAGGGTCACGCCAAGGTAGGCGTCCATGGATCGGTCTCGGCCGCGCCCTTGGCCTTGTCCGACACCGGCGCTTCGCCGATGACCGCGACAAGGGCATACAAAGCCTCGGGCACACCCTTGCCGGTGATGGCGGACAACAGCAGCGGTGTTTTCTTCGCCGCCCGCTTGAGCCGGTCGCGCTGCTTCTTCAGGTCTTCGGCCGAGACCGCATCAATCTTGTTGAGCGCGACGATCTCGAGCTTCTCCGCAAGCGTTCCGGCATAGGCTTCCAGTTCGCCGCGCACGGTTTTGTAAGCCTTGCCCGCATGCTCGCAGGTCGCATCCACCAGATGCAGCAGCACGCGGCAGCGTTCGACATGGCCCAAAAACCTGTCACCGAGCCCCACGCCTTCATGCGCGCCCTCGATCAGGCCGGGAATATCCGCCAGCACGAATTCGCGGTCACCAGCATTCACCACGCCAAGTTGCGGATGCAGCGTGGTGAATGGATAGTCCGCGATCTTCGGCTTCGCCGCGCTGACCTTTGACAGGAACGTCGACTTGCCGGCGTTGGGCAGGCCGACCAGGCCGGCGTCCGCGATCAGTTTCAGCCGCAACCAGATCCAGCGCTCCTCCCCTAACTGGCCGGGATTGGCGTTGCGCGGTGCGCGATTGGTGGACGTCTTGAAGTGCGCGTTGCCGAAACCTCCGTTGCCGCCTTCGGCCAGCACGAAGCGTTCGCCTACCGTGGTGAAGTCGTGGATCAGCGTTTCGCGATCGTCGTCGATGATCTGGGTGCCGAGCGGCACCTTGAGCACGACGGCCTTGCCGTTGGCGCCGTGGCGGTCCGAGCCCATGCCATTGGTGCCCTTCGGTCCCTTGAAGTGCTGCTGGTAGCGATAGTCGATCAGGGTGTTGAGGCCGTCGGCGACCTCGACGATGACGTCGCCGCCTCGTCCGCCATTGCCGCCGGAGGGGCCGCCGAACTCGATGAATTTCTCGCGGCGGAACGCCACGCAGCCGTTCCCGCCGTCGCCGGAGCGGATATAGACCTTGGCTTCATCGAGGAATTTCATGGGG
>JBDTCP010000222.1:0-7742 GCA_039923555.1 Nitrobacter sp. | reverse complement strand
AGCGCGTCTTCGACGAGAGCAAATTCCTCTCCGAAGTCAAGTCGGTCCATGACCGGCTCGGACGCTGCGTCATCGCGTTGTCAGAAGGAATCCATGACGCGGCCGGCACACCGCTTTCGGTCAAGCTCGCCCCGACGGTCGAGAAGGATGCGCATGGCAATGTCCAACTCTCCGGCAGCGGCGCGCTTGCCAACCTGCTATGCGACCGGATCAAATCCACGCTCGGCATCGTGCGCGTGCGTGGTGATACGTTCGGCTATCTCCAGCGCTCATTCGACGGTTGCGCCTCGGACGTGGATCGCAGGGAGGCGCGCGAAGTCGGCGAGTTCGCCGTCAAACAAGCGATCTGGGGGACGGCCGACGGCTCGGTCACGATCCGGCGCATCGGGGACTACGCCGTCGATTACGCCTTGGTGAAGCTGGCCGCGGTTGCCGGCAAGACCAAGGTGTGGCGGATGCGTTTATCGCGCCCTCGGGCAGCGACATCACACCTGCATTCCTTGCCTATCTGCGGCCGTTGCTCGGCAGCGGCCTGCCCGCCTGCGCGGGAATGCTATCACCAAGGTGCTGCGCTGGAAGGAGGTGTCTTAAGCGGTCGCGATGAGCTCTCTACCTCGAAATGGATGAGTAGTTTCCGACCCTGCACCGCGGGATTGCTGCTGGATATTGTCGTGATCGTCGGGCGATAGGCCGAAGACACCACGATGCCGGTAATCCAGCACAGCGGGGCGCCTGTCGTCGCGTCGTCACTTGACGGAGGGCGCGCCCATCAACCCGGAAAGCTCTTGCATCCTGACGATCAACGGCGGCTCGTCGAGCATCAAGTTCGGGCTTTTTGAAGTCTGTGACCCACCCCGGCGACTCTTGGGCGGCGAAATCGATCGGATTGGACAGAAGCAAGCCACCCTGCGGGTTAGTGGCTTGCTCACGGCCGACAACATCGCGCGAAGCGTGAAAGCGCCGGACCATGCCGCGGCTGTGGATGCTCTCATGAACTACATCGAAGAACGTGATGTGCAGCGTGCCGTGGTCGCGGTGGGACATCGTGTGGTGCACGGCGGACCGAAATATTGGGCCCCGCAGCGCGTCACCGCGGAGATGGTCAAGGAATTGCGCGCGCTCAGCGCCTTCGATCCGGAACATCTGCCGGAAGAGATTCGGTTGATCGAAGCGTTTGGCCGGCGATTTCCCGGCGTCCCGCAGGTCGCCTGCTTCGATACGGCGTTTCATCACGATCTGCCGCTCGTCGCGCGGCTGTTGCCGATCCCGCGACGCTATGAGGCGCAAGGACTGCGACGCTACGGATTTCACGGCTTGTCCTATGCCTTCTTGATCGAGGAGCTTGCCCGCGTGGCCGGAAAGGAAGCCGCGGGCGGCCGGGTCATCCTCGCCCATTTGGGCAGCGGCGCGAGCCTTGCGGCCGTGCGCGACGGGAAGTCCGTGGATACAAGCATGGGCCTCACCCCGGCGGCCGGTGTGCCGATGAGCACCCGTTCTGGCGATCTCGATCCCGGACTTGTCGGATATCTGGCGCGCACCGAGCAGATGACACCGGCGCAGTTCACCAAAATGGTCAACTTCCAGTCCGGCCTGCTGGGAATATCGGAAGCCAGCGCCGACATGCACGAGTTGATTGAGCAGGAAACGCAGCATGCGCACGCCGCGGAGGCGGTGGCGCTGTTCTGCTACCAGGTCAGGAAGTGGATCGGCGCTTTCGCGGCCGTGCTGGGCGGGGTGGACACGCTGGTGTTCTCCGGCGGCATTGGCGAGAACGCGCCCACCATCCGTACGCGAATTTGCGACAGGCTGGGCTTCCTCGGAATCGCGCTCGACCCGCAGCGCAACGCCGAAAATGCACCGCTGATTTCGCCCGAGGTGGGCGGTGTCGCGGTGCGGGTCATCGCGACCGACGAGACGTCGATGATCGCGAAATCGGTAACGACCGTCCTCAAACTCAGCGGGCCCTGATGCGCGCATTTCAGATCGCACAAAGCCGCGGGCTTAACGAAGACAGGAAGCGCAACCATGACGAAGTCAGCTGTCAGTCACGACAAGACTCCCGACCCGAAGCCGGGCTCGAAGCCCGCGGCAAAGGATGAACTGCAAACGCTTCCCCTGCCGGAAGTCGAGAAGAAGCTCGGATCGTCACCGGCGGGCCTCAGTCAGGCCGAAGCGAAGAAGCGGCTGACACAATACGGGCCCAACGAGATCGTTGAGAAGAAGACGAATGCGCTGCTGAAACTCCTTTCCTATTTCTGGGGCCCGATCCCCTGGATGATCGAAGTCGCGGTGGTTTTATCCGGCGTCGTCCGCCACTGGCCTGATTTCTTTATCATTCTCCTGCTGCTGATCGCCAACGCCGCGGTCGGGTTCTGGGAAGAACGCCAGGCCGGCAACGCCATCGACGCGCTGAAAGCTCGGCTGGCTGTCAAGGCGCGGGTGAAGCGCGGCGGCAAGTGGGTCACGCCGCCGGCGCGGGAATTGGTGCCGGGTGACGCCATTCGCCTGCGTCTCGGCGATATCGTGCCGGCGGATGCCCGACTGCTGCACGGCGATGAAGTTTCCGTCGACCAATCCGCCCTCACCGGCGAATCATTGCCTAAAACATGCAAGTCCGGCGATGCCGTGTTCTCCGGTTCCATTATCCGTCGCGGCGAGATCGGCGCGTTGGTCTATGCAACGGGCGGGAAAACCTATTTCGGCAAGACCGCCGAACTGGTGCAGACCGCGGTTACCGTCAGTCATTTCCAGAAAGCCGTCCTGCGGATCGGCAACTATTTGATCATGCTGGCGGTGGTCATGGTGGCGGTCATCATCGCGATGGGAATCTATCGCGGCGAGCCGGTCCTGACCGTGTTGCAGTTCGCTCTGGTATTGACGGTGGCGGCGATCCCGGTGGCGATGCCGACAGTTCTGTCGGTGACGATGGCGGTTGGCGCCCGGCTGCTCGCCAAGAAGCAGGCGATCGTCAGCAAGCTGGTCGCCATCGAGGAACTGGCCGGTGTCGATGTCTTGTGTGCCGACAAGACTGGCACGCTGACACAGAACAAGCTGACCTTGGGCGAGCCGTTCTGCCTCGACAAGATCACTCCCGACCAGCTTATTTTGGCTGGTGCGCTCGCCTCGCGGGCGGAGAACGACGATACGATCGATCTCGCTGTGCTAGGGGGCCTCAAGGACAAGGAGGCTCTGAAACCTTTTCAGGTGACGCATTTCCAGCCGTTCGATCCCGTGCACAAGCGCACCGAGGCCAGTGTCAAGGCCACAGATGGAAGCACATTCAAAGTTACGAAGGGTGCGCCGCAGGTCATCCTGGAATTGTCGGCAAATGCCGCCGCCGTAAAGGCCGCCATCGACAAGGCGGTCAACGACTTCGCCGCCCGCGGCTTTCGCGCGCTTAGCGTGGCCCGGGCGGACGGAGGCGGCAAATGGCAGCTTCTCGGTGTACTGCCGCTATTCGATCCGCCGCGTGAGGATGCTAAAGCCACCGTCGCGACAGCGGCCGAGATGGGCGTCAAGATCAAGATGGTGACCGGTGACGCGCTCGCAATCGCCAAGGAAACAGCCAAGACGCTGGGAATGGGCATGAACATTCTCGATGGTGCCACCCTCGCCGACTCGAAGACCAAGGAGACTGCGGCAGTAACCAAGTCCATCGAGGATGCCGATGGGTTCGCACAGGTCTTTCCCGAGCACAAATTCCATATCGTCGACGTGCTGCAAAAGCACGGTCACATCATCGGCATGACCGGCGATGGGGTCAACGACGCTCCCGCGCTCAAGAAGGCAGATTGCGGCTTTGCCGTTTCCGGCGCGACCGATGCAGCGCGAGCCGCCGCCGCCATCGTGCTGGTGGCACCGGGGCTGTCGGTGATCATCGATGCATTGAAGGAAAGCCGGAAGATTTTCCAGCGGATGAACAGCTACGCGATCTACCGCATCGCCGAGACCCTGCGCGTCCTGCTGTTTATGACGCTGGCGATCGTCATCTTCAATTTCTATCCGCTGACCGCGATCATGATCGTGATGTTGGCGCTGCTCAACGACGGCGCCATTCTGTCGATCGCGTACGACAACGTTCGCTACAGGAACCAGCCCGAAGCCTGGAACATGCGCCTGGTTCTGGGCATTGCCACGGTGCTGGGTCTGGTTGGACCGATCGCGGCGTTCGGACTGTTCTTTCTGGGCGACCGCGTGTTTCACATGGGCCATCCGCAGCTTCAGACGATGATGTACCTGATGCTGTCGGTCGCCGGGCATTTGACGATCTTCCAGACCCGCACGCGAGGACCGTGGTGGTCGACTCGCCCGGCGTGGATTCTGTTGGCGGCGGTAACCGGAACTCAGGCCGTGGCAACGCTTATTGCGGTGTATGGCGCCGGGCTGGTGACGCCGCTTGGCTGGAAGTGCGGGGATCGTCTGGGGATATGCCTTCGCCTGGTTCCTGGTGACCGACCCGGTGAAGCTGCTCGCCTATCGGGTTCTTGATCTAGGCAAAGGTGGTTCTGTAAGTCCGCGCACCGGTCGGGCTTGGATCGAGTCGAGGCATCTGCGCGCGCCAGCCGGATCGCCCAAAGGCGGACAGTTTCAATCGGCTCCGACGGCGGACCAGACGGCTGCCGGTTGGGTCTCAACTCATTGGCGAATACCTGCTGCCGCCGTCGCGCTCGTCATTCTGGCTTTCGGTGCCGGCGGTGGCTGGCTCTATTGGTCGGCCCATCGTAGCCCCCCCGTTCACTACGCGACGCAGAAGATCGAACTCGGCTCGATTGTCCGCACCGTAACCGCAAGTGGCGTCGTCGTACCGGTGGCCAGCACGCAGGTCGGTTCGCGCGTGTCCGGCGTGATCGAGGCGCTTTATTGCGCTGCCAACACGAACGTCAAGGCGGGCCAGCTTTGCGCTAAACTCGATCCGCATCCCTATCAAATCGCGGTGGAGCAGGACAAGGCCGACTTGGCAGCAGCCAAGGATCGACTCGAAAAGGACAACGGGGATCTCGCCCGCGCGAAAGTGGCCTTCGAGCACCATGAGGTCCTGGCGAAGCGTCGAGCCACTTCCCGGCAAGCGCTCGACAAATCGCGCAGCGCCTATGAAGAGCTTCAGACACAGACGAAGGGCGACGAACTAATAGTCTCAGAGCTCAGTGAAAAGCTCATGAAATCCGAGGCCGATCTCGGCTATACCTCGATTGTCGCACCGATTGACGGAACGGTCATCTCGCGCAACGCCGCAATAGGCCAGACGGTCGTGGCGGACGCGCAAGCGCCGACGCTTTTCCTCATCGCCACGGATCTCTCCACAATTCACATTGATGCCGATGTCGATAACAATAGCATCGACGAAATCAAGCTCGGCAACAAGGTCACGTTCACGGTCAAGTCTGTCCCGGATCATTCATTTACCGGTAAGGTGATAGAAATCAGTCAATCGCCGCAGGTGCTCGAGAATATCGCGGCCTATGATGTGGTCATCAGCGCAGACAATCCAGACCAGCTGCTCGATCCTGGCATCACGGCGGCCATCGCGATCGTGGTCGATCGCCGCGACGACGTCCTGCGCGTGCCAGATCAGGCACTCCGTTATTCGCCGGTCATCGCCGCCAAGGCATCGACTGGCGGCACTGGTGCAGTGAAGCATGCTACCGGCTCGGCCCAGGTCTTTATTCTCCACGATGGGATGCCAACAGTCGTGCCGGTCGAACTTGGTCCTGGTGATGGCGCCTATACGGAAATTACAGGAGGCGACCTGAAGCCAGGTGACGATCTGATCGTCGACGAAAGCAATAGCCAAGTAAACCAATGAGCGGACCACCTGCCGGTCATGGCGCAAGCATCCCCCAAAAGGATCGACATGGAAATCAACACAACGGATTTTCGCGTGGGCGAGGGAGACGGGGTCGATCTCAAAAAATGGCCCACAACCGTACAGCCCGTCTACAAATCGAAGAAGCAATACAAGAAGATGCTAGAAAAGCACGTGGCGCAGCTCAGTGCGCTGCAGCAGCTCCATTATGCCTCCAACCGCTCTGCTATGCTGCTGATCTTTCAGGCGATGGATGCGGCGGGAAAGGACGGCACCATCCGGCATGTGATGTCCGGGGTCAACCCGCAAGGCTGCCAGGTGTTCAGCTTCAAGCATCCGAGCGCCACGGAATTGGAACACGATTTCCTGTGGCGCACGACGCGCGATTTGCCAGAACGCGGACGGATCGGCATCTTCAATCGCTCGTACTATGAGGAGGTGCTAATCGCACGCGTGCATCCCAAGATTCTACACGCTGAAGGGCTGCCAGATTCGCTGCTCGTCGAAAATGCGGTTTGGCACGACCGCTATCGCTCGATCGTGGATCTGGAAAGGCACCTCCACGCCAACGGCACCCGCATCGTCAAATTTTACCTGCATATGTCGAAAGACGAGCAGCGCAAGCGCTTTCTCGCGCGTATCGACGAGCCGGAGAAGAACTGGAAATTCAGTACGGCGGACATCAAGGAGCGGAAATTCTGGAAGCAGTACATGACAGCCTTTGAGGAATGCCTCAGCGCGACCAGCACTAGCGACGTCCCCTGGTATGTCGTCCCCGCCGACGACAAGGAGAACGCGCGATTGATCGTCTCTCAGATCGTCATCGATACCTTCAAAGGACTCGACATGGCCTATCCAAAAACGAGCCCCGGACGCCGATCCGAATTGCAGTCGATCCGCAAGCAGCTTGTGAAGTGAGATCAGGTGCAAGACGCCGAAGACCATCGCAAGAACTTGAGTATCGGTCCCGAGGAGAGCTGACTTGAGCATCTCACTTTTTCGCGTATTCCGGAAGACCGGTTCGAGACATCCTGAAGCTCCAATTCGGGCTGAATTGTTCAGCGTCGAACGCCTCGAGCAACACGCGACGAGTCTGGCGGCAGCACAGCATATTGCCGCTGACCCGAAGCGGGGCCGTCCGCTCGCCAAGCGGCTCTATGACAACTCCAAGGTCCTTACCGAGACCTATCGCACCATCGCCCTGGCAACGTCTGCGCGTCAGCCTATCACGCCGGCGGCAGAATGGTTGCTGGACAATTTTCACATCGTCGACGAGCAGATTGGCGACATCAAGCGCGACCTTCCCCCCGGCTTCTACCGCAGGCTGCCGAAATTGGCAGACGGGCCATTGCAGGGCTATCCGCGTGTGTTTGGTATTGCCTGGGCACTCATCGCCCATACCGACAGCGCCTTCGACCTCCAGAAGCTGACGCGCTTCGTCGAGGCCTATCAGCGGGTGCAGCCGCTGACCATCGGCGAATTGTGGGCGCTCGCGATCACCTTACGAGTTACGCTGGTCGAGAATCTGCGCCGTCTGGCCGAGACGATCCAGGCGCAGCAATCGGCAAGCCGCTTGGCCGATACGCTCGCGGACCGGATCTTAGGAACTGCTAAAGCCGCTCAAGAATCGGCATCGATGATTTTGCACAGCCTTGATCGGGTGCCGTGGTCGGCCGCCTTCGCCGTCGAACTCACTCGGCGCCTCCGTAATCAGGATCCCGATGTCACACCGGGTCTGCGCTGGCTGAACGACAAGCTGGCCACGGAGGGGACCACCGCCGACCAGATCGTTCGCGAAGATTTTCAACGTCATAGTGCGACGGACGTTACCGTGCGCAGCGTGATCACTAGCATGCGCTTGGTCTCGATGATCAATTGGGCTGAGTTCTTCGAAAGCGTCAGTCCGGTCGATACGGTACTGCGCGGTGCAAGCGATTTC
>JBDTCP010000221.1:0-17903 GCA_039923555.1 Nitrobacter sp. | reverse complement strand
TTCCTCTGGATTGCAGTCGCCGGAATGACGAGCCGCCGGTTTTCTATTTAATTTCCAAGCTGACTCGCTTGTTCGGGAGGCCGCCGGAACCATTGCCGCGCCAGTCGCTTTTCTCCTCGTAACCAAGGAGAATTGCATGTCCATCGAAGGAGATACTGGCCGCTTGATCGCCAGCGATAGGGTCGAAGGCACAGCCGTCTATGGTGCTAACGACGAGAAGATCGGTTCAATCGCACGCATAATGATCGAAAAAACCAGTGGGCAAGTTTCCTATGCCGTGCTGGGTTTCGGCGGATTTCTTGGCATCGGCGACGACTATTATCCCTTGCCCTGGCACTCCCTGAAATACGACACCCGGCTCGAGGGCTACCGGACGGGCGTGACCGTGGATCAGCTCAAGGGTGCGCCGAAGTATGAGACTGACGATAAATGGAACTGGTCAGATCCGAACCGAACCAGAGCAGTCGACGAATACTATCCCTTGTAAAGACCACAGCAGAATGGTGTAGCCAGTTTCAAACGCGCAATTCTGTGAACAGCGAAAAGGAACTGGATTGCTGCGCCGATATTTTACTGATGGGCCGCGCTCGTCCCGTGGCCTCGCACGGTCCTGCAATTCTGCCTCCGATGCCCCGCAGGACCGTGCACCACTGGAATCACATTAGGATCACTGACCGTCATGTAAATGAACATGGGTTGCCCGCTGGCGACTATCTCTGGTTGAGGCCACGACAGACACCAAAAGAGGCCGCAGTCCGCCAATTGAAATCGACCCCTCTCCCGCAGCCGTGTTGTCGCATCGGATGCGAGACGGGCCTAGCTTTCCGCGTTGTGGCTCCCACATTGAAGAAGGCCCGATACAGTCTGGTGCGCTATCGGTAGGAGCACGATGCTCTACGGCCTCGGGACAAGTTCGCCAACGCAAGCCATCGCCGCGGCGGAAGTTGCGATCGGGTGAGTGCGCAGGATCCAGGCTGCCGCGATAGACCGAGTTTCGACAGCGCACGCGATTTCACGCTGGGAGCGAGTGACATGGACGGCTCGGTTCAGCTGGAAATGCGCTTCGGTGCCAACAATTATGCACCGATGCCGGTCACTATCGCGCGCGGCAAGGGTGTCTACCTGTGGGATGACAATGGGCGCCGCTACATCGATATGATGGGTGCCTATTCGGCGGCGAGCTTCGGGCATTGTCATCCGCGGCTCGTGCAGGCGCTTACCGATCAGGCACGACAACTCGACACGATCTCCCGTGCCTATCTCAACGACCGTCTCGGGACCTTTCTTGGCCGTGCCTGCACCTTGACCGGAATGGATCTTGCGCTGCCGATGAACAGCGGCGCGGAGGCGGTGGAGACGGCGCTGAAGGCCGCACGAAAATGGGCCTATACGGTCAAAGGGGTGCCGGCCGACCGCGCCGAGATCATCGTGTGCGATGGCAATTTCCACGGCCGCACCATCGCCATCGTCGGCTTCTCGTCTGTGCCGCAGTATCGCGACGGCTTTGGGCCGTTTCCGCCCGGTTTCAAGTCAGTGCCGTTCGGCGACCTGGCGGCGCTTCAGGCAGCTATCTCGCCGAACACTGCGGCCTTCCTGGTCGAACCGATCCAGGGTGAAGGCGGCATCAATGTGCCGCCGCATGGCTACCTTGCCGAGGTCGCGCGCATCTGCCGGGAGCATAACGTCCTGCTGATCTGCGACGAGATTCAATCCGGGCTCGGCCGTACCGGACAGTTGCTGGCCTGCCAGCACGACGGCGTGACGCCGGATGCGGTAACGCTGGGCAAGGCATTGGGTGGCGGACTGCTGCCGGTATCGCTGTTTCTGGCGCGCCGGGAGGTGATGCAGGTGTTCAAGCCCGGCGACCACGGCAGCACCTTCGGCGGCAATCCGATCGCTGCCGCGGTCGGGTTAGCGGCGCTCGATACACTGATCGAGGAGAAGTTGATCGAGCGATCCGCCCGCCTCGGTGCGCATCTCCTCGCGCGGCTCGCCGCGATCAGGAAGCCGATCATCCGCGAGGTGCGCGGGCGCGGGCTGTTCGCTGGCGTCGAACTGGATCGCGATGTCGCCAACGCCGCCGCCGTGGCGACGCGGCTCTTGCAGGCTGGCGTGCTGACCAAGGACACTCACCGCAACACCATCCGCTTTGCACCGCCATTGATTATTGAGGAATCCGAGATCAACTGGGCGGTGGACCGCGTTGCTGAGGTGCTGGACGAATTCGCTCGCGCGGAAGCTCATCCCTGATGGCTGCTTCAATCGATATCGAAACGCACGCCCTGGGCGAGCGGGAGATCGTCGCCGTAGTTCACGGTGCTGGTGAGACGCCGCATATACACTTTCCAGGCGTCGGAGCCAGCCTCGCGGCCGCCGCCCGTTTCTTTTTCGCCGCCGAATGCGCCGCCGATCTCGGCACCGGAGGGGCCGATATTGACATTGGCAATGCCGCAGTCGGAGCCCGCCACCGAAACAAACTTCTCCACCTCGCGCATGTCGGTCGAGAAGATTGAAGACGACAGACCGTGAGCGACCGCATTGTGCTGCTCGATCGCCGCGTCGAGGTCGGCGTATGCCATGACATAAAGGATTGGTGCGAAAGTTTCGCGTAACACCGGCCCGGTCTGCGCCGGCATCTCCACCAGCGCCGGCCGGACATAATAGGCGTTGGGAAACCGCTTCTCATCGACACGCTCGCCACCCTGGACTCGCGCGCCGTGCGCCCTTGCCTCCTCGAGCGCATGCTGCATGTTTTGGAATGCTGCTTGGTCGATCAGCGGGCCGACAAGCACGTCGTCGCTCGTCAGCGGATCGCCGATCCGAACCGATGCGTAGACCTGCTTCAGCTTCGCCACGAACGCGTCATGGATGCTGTCATGGACGAACAGACGCCGCAGCGTGGTGCAGCGCTGGCCAGCGGTGCCGATGGCGGCGAAGGCGATGGCCCGTAGCGCCAGATCGAGGTTCGCCGACGGGCAGACGATCGAGGCGTTGTTGCCGCCGAGTTCGAGAATGCCGCGTGCAAACCGCCGCGCAAGTTGCGCCCCGACCTCGCGACCCATCGCCGTCGATCCGGTGGCGGAGACCAGCGGCACGCGTGGATCGTTGACCAGGATTTCGCCGACATCGCGCCCGCCGATCAGCACCGCGGATAGGCCGTCCGGGAGGTTGCCCGCCTTGGCGGCGGCGCGTTCGAACAGCGCCTGCACCGCGAGCGCGGTCAGCGGGGTTTTCTCCGACGGCTTCCAGATCACCGGATTGCCGCAGACCAGCGCCAGCGCCGCATTCCACGCCCACACCGCGACGGGAAATTGAACGAGGTGATCACGCCGACCGGGCCGAGCGGATGCCATTGCTCCATCATGCGGTGGTTAGGCCGTTCACTGGCGATGGTGAGGCCGTAAAGCTGGCGCGACAGGCCGACCGCGAAATCGCAGATGTCGATCATTTCCTGCACCTCGCCACGGCCCTCGGAGACGATCTTGCCGGCTTCGACGGTGACCAGGCGACCAAGTGTATCCTTGGCGGCGCGCAATTCATGCCCGAGCAGGCGAACCAGTTCACCGCGCTGCGGTGGAGGGATCTGACGCCATTGCCGGAATGCCGCGTCGGCCAGCGCAATGGTCTCATCTGCGCGCTGCGGATTTGCGTCCTCGACATTGGCGATGGTCTCGCCGGTCAGCGGCGACCGCACGGCACGCGCGCCACGCCGACGTTCGGGGGCGACACCAAGACGATCGAGCAGGGATGTAACCTCGTTGGCGAGCACGGCTGGATCTTCTCCGGTTTTCAATCGGCCGGTGGCAGGCGGAAGGCACACTATTTAGTTGGCTAGAAAGCGTCCATGGTCTCGGGAGACAACCGGATGACAGGAACGGGCCGGACACCCCGTTTCCGGTAGTCACGCACTTCGAGGTCCGATACCGCACTACCGCCGTATAGCGCGATCACTCAGCCGCCGGTTTACGATTTCAGTGGTTCAAATGAGCCGCTTCCTCCAGCCGAGCAAAAAGCTCTACGTCCAGCGAACCATTGGCAACGGCGATTTCTGTATCACGGAATTCGTTCTGACGCCGATCGATTTGAGCCCTCACCTTCGCGCGCGCATCTTGTTGACTCGCAGGTTCGTGATTTGACTTCATTTCGTTCTCGAAGAACGAATCGGATTCGCCAAAATCATCCCTGAACACACCTTAACGGATCGTTGTGGAGGCTTTGACGATTGAGCGCTGTGCTATGCCCACACCGAAACCTGATCACTGGATCAGGACTGTTCAGGCCCAGGCTCACCTACAAATCATACGCATAACCACAACAGGTGAATATCGATCAGGTTTGACGAGACCTGCGCACTCTTTTTGCTTTCTGCGATTTGCTGGGATCGACGACGCGCAGGTGTCGCGGGATATTCTCGGATTTCTGAGCCCCAACGCGACCAGGCTGGTGCGTCATTTCCTCTCGTTACAGACGAGCGGATGAAAGCACCAATGATAATCCCTCCGAAGAAGAAATCCGCAAACGTGTGCGTCAGCTTTGGAAGAGTACGATAACTCGGTCACGAAGAAAATAGTAGCGAGGCATCGGCGTTCCGCTGTTCTTGCATTAAGGCGCGGCGCCGCGTTAGCTACGCAGCCCCGGCGCTTCCTGGCCGGTGCGTGCGACGTATTCGGTGTAACCGCCGCCATACTGGTGAATGCCTTCGAGCGTCAGCTCCAGCACGCGATTGGAGAGGACGCTGAGGAAATGTCGGTCGTGCGAGACGAATAGCATGGTGCCCTCAAAATCCGACAGAGCCGTGATCAGCATCTCCTTGGTCGCAAGATCGAGATGGTTTGTCGGCTCGTCTAACACCAGGAAATTCGGCGGATCGAACAGCATCTTCGCCATCCCCAGCCGCGCCTTCTCTCCGCCCGACAACACCCGGCACCGCTTCTCAACGTCATCCCCGGAAAAGCCAAAGCAGCCGGCGAGTGCGCGTAGGCTCCCCTGCCCCGCGGTCGGAAACGCATCTTCCAGTGACTGGAACACCGTGCGATCGCCGTCGAGCAGATCCATGGCGTGCTGCGCAAAATAGCCGATCTTGACGCTGCCCCCGACGGCCACCGTGCCCGCGTCGGGTTCGCTCGCACCGGCTACCAGCTTGAGCAGCGTCGACTTGCCGGCGCCGTTGATGCCCATCACGCACCAGCGCTCGCGCCGGCGGATCGTGAAATCGAACCCGCCATAGATCTGCTTGCTGCCATACCCCTTGTGGACGTTCTTCAAGGCAACGACGTCCTCCCCGGAGCGCGGCGCCGGCGGAAAATCGAATGCGATCGTCTGCCGGCGCCGGGGCGGCGTCACCCGCTCGATCTTGTCGAGCTTTTTCACCCGGCTCTGGACCTGCGCCGCATGCGAAGCCCGCGCCTTGAACCGCTCGATAAACTTGATCTCCTTCGCGAGCATCGCCTGCTGGCGCTCGAACTGAGCCTGCTGCTGCTTCTCGTTCAGCGCACGCTGCTGCTCATAGAACTCGTAGTTGCCGGAATAGGTGGTCAGCGAGCCGGAGTCGATCTCAATGACCTTGGCGATCACGCGGTTAATGAACTCGCGATCATGCGAGGTCATCAACAGCGTGCCTTCATAATCTCGGAGGAAATGTTCGAGCCAGATCAGGCTTTCGAGATCGAGATGGTTGCTCGGCTCGTCGAGCAGCATGACGTCGGGGCGCATCAGGAGGATACGCGCGAGTGCCACGCGCATTTTCCAGCCTCCAGAGAGCTCGCCGACGTCGTCCTCCATCATCTCCGGGCTAAACCCGAGGCCTGACAGCGCCTCGCGCGCCCGGCCATCGAGCGCATAGCCGTCAAGTTCTTCAAAACGATGCTGCACATCGCCATAGCGCGCGATGATCTCCTCCATTTCGTCGGCGCGATCCGGGGCGGCCATCGCAGCCTCGAGTTCGCGGAGCTCGGTGGCGACCACGCTGACGGGTCCTGCTCCATCTATCACCTCCGCCACGGCACTGCGGCCGGACATCTCGCCGACGTCCTGGCTGAAATAGCCGATGGTGATGTCGCGATCGATCGAGACCTGCCCTTCGTCGGGCAGTTCCTGGCCTGTGACCATCCGGAACAACGTGGTCTTGCCGGCCCCGTTCGGACCGACAAGGCCGATTTTCTCGCCCTTGTTGAGCGCTGCGGAGGCTTCGATGAAAAGGATCTGGTGGCCAGCTTGCTTGCTGACGTTGTCGAGGCGGATCATGTGGTCATTTTGAGTAAAGAAGTATTGCGGTTTCTTAGTCTATGTGGACGGCAAGTGAAAGCACGCTGTCGGCTATAAGAAGCCGCCCGTCGAATATCACTTCAAGGCCGGCAATACAGGCGGGCGCCAAAAGGCTAATCGAAGAGACCAGACCTTGCGAGTCAACTCGCTCGGGCGCTGCAGGCCGAACGCGGCGGTAAATCCGTGAAAGTGCACGCATTTGAAGCTGCCACGCTCTCTCTGGTCAAAGAAGCTCTAAAAGACAAACCGCGCGCGCTTAAAAAGGCGCTTCAGATTTTCGAAGAGGCCGGCTTGCTCGATCCGCCCGCAGGTAAACAATCGCACGGCTCTTTATTTATTCCGAAGAATCTCGACCAGGCATTCTTTTTGATTTTGCTGAAAATCATCGGCGTACCGCCTTGGGATCCTAAAATTTGTGCGGCTGCAAAGGCCGAATATAAGCTCACATCGATGAATTATACAAACAACTATTGAAAGGAGGGGAAAATGGCTGACGAATCGAAACCTGTTAGCGGACGCAAGCCGCCTCCGCTTCAATACCGTTTCCTCCAAAATCAGGCAACCCGAAAGGCCGACCAAAAGGCAGCGTCAGTCATCGCCAAATCGTTCGAAAAGTGGCCCTGAAAACGATTCCTATCTCTTATGGAGGACGGCCAGTAAAAAAACGATCATCGAACATGTTCGGGAAGCGCTCAAAAGAGAGGTTGCGCGAGGGCTGCCGTCCATGATGACCGAATTCGTGAGGATTTTACCAAACTCGATCCGCCGCCAGAGGATCAGCGGGGCGGCTTTCTGGTCGTACCAGAAACATTAACTGCCGAAGAGAGCATCGCATTGATGAAAAACACAATGCTCAGGCTTTTCGAGACCCTTCTGTTCCTGAGGAGCCGGATGCTCCAGATGCTGCAGCCATAGCCGCGGCTGCAGCCGCTGCTGTAGCTGCGGTAGCTGCGGTAGCTGCGGTAGCTGCGCAAAGGAAACAGAAGCTCGTTTTGGCGGAAGTGAAAAAAGCGCGGTTGGGGCTACCTTCTCCGCTGGGCCATGCAATGCTGACTTACGAGCGCAAATGGGGGCAAAGTTATAACCCTCGAACGCATTCCCGGGCGCAGATCAAGCAATTGCCCGCGCGATCGCACAATTCGGCTTCACAAACCCTGTTCTTGTCGATCACTCCAATGGCACCATCGCTGGCCATGGCCGCGTCGAGGCGGCGAAGGTTGTCGGGCTCAAGAAGGTCCCGACGGTTCGATTGTCGGCCATGAGCGAGGCTGAAATCCGCGCCTGTGTGATTGCCGACAATAAGCTTGCTGAAAATGCCGGCTGGGACCGCAACCTGCTCGGCCTCGAATTTCAATATTTGAGCGGCCTCGACATCGATTTCGATGTCAGCTTAACCAGCTTCGAACTTCCAGAAATCGACATTTTGATTGGTGAGCTCGATGCGGCCAACAGCAATGAGCCGGCCGACACGCCAATTCCGCTTCCCGCAGGTCCGGCGGTTACGCGGCTCGGAGACATCTGGCAAATCGGCCATCATCGCCTGATTTGTGGCGATTCGACCGAACGAGGAGCTTATCAGAAGTTGTTGGGCGAAGCGCGCGCGCAACTGGTCTTCGCGGACCCGCCCTATAACGTTCCGATCGCGGGGCACGTGGGAGGTTTGGGCAACGTGCAGCACAGGGAATTCGCAATGGCCTCGGGCGAGATGTCGCAATCCGAATTTACTGCATTCTTGACTTCCGTATTTACCCACCTTGCGAAATTTTCCGCCGATGGAGGCGCGCCTACAGCGAACTCAAAAATATCTGCGTCTGGGCCAAGAACAATGGCGGCATGGGATCGCTTTACCGCTCGCAACATGAATTCGTCTTTGTCTTCAAATCAGGAACTGAATCTCACATCAATAACGTTGAACTCGGCAAACACGGCCGCTACCGCACCAATGTCTGGAGCTATGCTGGCGTGAATAGCTTTGGAGCGGATCGTTCCGACCTTGCCCTTCATCCAACGGTCAAGCCCATCGCGCTGGTGGCAGATGCTATCTGAGACTGTTCGCACAGAAAAGGCATTGTACTCGATGCTTTTGCCGGTTCCGGTACGACGTTGATTGCGGCCCAGCAGACCGGCCGCCGCGGCTACGGTATCGAGATCGACCCGTTGTATTGCGACGTAACCATTCGCAGTCTGCGCGCGGTTTGTGGCCTTGAGGCTATTCTCGAAGCCGCAGGCAAATCATTTCAGGAAATCGAGGCCGAACGATCTGAGACCGGCCAACCTTAATAGTTGGGGCCCGGCTTCCAATTAACCGCGGTCAACGCATTCGGTCGACTAGCCACCGAAACGACCCGGCCTCTAGTGCGGCTTCCGCTACTTGCTCGGCCGTCCAAAGTTGCAAATTGGCGGCGTCGGGCATCTTGAGCGCCTTGGGCGCGCTGTGACAGATAAAGAAGAAGCGATCAAAGCTGCCGTCGTTACGAAACCGCCGGATATAGTCATCCAGTTCTGCCTGTGACGACCTGCTCTTGACCTGGACCTAGGCAATCTCGTTTGTGGTCGGTTGCGTCAGCACCATATCCACATCGGCCTGACCGCCTCCCACCGCGCTTTGCCGTTGCCATCCGCCTCGGGCAAAGATCAAATCGATCAAGGTCTCGAAGTCTCGCCAATCGAGTCGGCAGATCATTTGCGATGCCAGATCACGTTGGCTCTTGATCAGGGTTTCCGCCTTGGTACAGAGAGGATCGACTTCGGCTCGAATGCGAGCCAGCACGCCCGCCAAGACGACTGCGATTTTTGCTCGCTGAAAATTCATTCGCGCTTGAGCGAAGCAACCCGCATCGTAGAGACCGCCAAAGGCCTGCAATCGGCGACACCCGCGCCGCCATCGACTTCCCCACGGCATAGGCGTTGCAAAGCTCAGTGAACTGCCGGCCGGGCTGTCGCGCAGTGGACATTAAGATCCACACGGTCGTCCCCGCCGGCTTAGTTTGCCAGGAAGGAATATTCGCAGCAGGGTTATTACCGCTGGCGTTGCCTCGCGGCCTGGTGCGACGTTCGACGCCGCCGAACTCTCCACCAATCCGACGCTTCTCGTCGCCACCAAACGCAAGCCCGTGAACGGTGCGCGCGTCAGGCCCTATGGGTCGGAGCGAGCCGCGAAACTGAGCGTCGCTCGCGCCAAGCTCACACCGCCAAGCGAGGGTCGCTTCTCACTCCCCATCAGCCCGGTCAAGACTTGATCAAGCGCGTCGCGAGACCGGCTTGGGCTGCGCGTCATCGATGCCTCGGCGCAGGGCTAGGGCATTATCAACCACGATCTATTCCTGGCTAATGCGAAGGTCCGCCAGGTGATCCGAAGCGCCGTTGACGGACGCCCGATCGACGGCGCCTGAGAGTACAGAAGCGGGACTGAAGCTCCGGCCGCTGATCAGCGCATGAGAGCGCATTGACTTCATTCATCGGCTCGGGGCCTGCAATCGCCCCACATTACCTTGTACCCTGCTTCTGCCTCTGGGCAGAGCGAAGAGGCTATTGCCCGCTATCGAACCTGATTCCTATCCGCCCAGCTTTTCGCCAGACCACGCGACAAGTGAAGCGACGCGCGTCATTTGGTATTATTAGTTCAAACTCGTCTGGAATTCCGACCGGGCTTGACACGTCTAGCGCTGCGCCAATCTTCGACAGATTTCGCACGGTGCAGTCGATGGTGCTGCCACCTCCGATTTCAATCTTCCCAGCCTTCAATATACGCTGGCGGCTCATGCTGCAACGTTCGTCCATAGCCAGTCAGACAATTGTAAACAGTTGCGTCTCGTATCATAGATCTTCCCGAAACCCTGTGAAGAACGGATAGCGGACGTTGCCCTCTCAGACTTTGCTCGGCGAGCAACTCGGCCACGGTCTACGCCTTCGCTAACTCCCTATCTCGCCCAGGTCAGCTTGCAGAAAGATCTCCACCCGTACCCGTCCTCTAGATGGCCGATAGGCGGTTCATCCGGTCCCTGCAGGCTCGGCGTAGAGCTCTGTTCAAACTCCTTCAGGGTGTGCTCAACGAGGCGGTTGATGTGAGGGATGTCAGTGTGACCGCCGATCACATCGAGCCCGTTGCTGCCGTTGCCGTAGATCAGAGTGATCATACCGACGCGCTTTTCTTCGACACTAAGTGTGAGCGTGTCCATATGGGTGCTGAACATCGCCTTAGTGATCTCGGGGATATTCCGTGATCGGTTGACGACTGTCTCCGCCCAGTTATTGACGGAGATTAGAAAGCCGTCGTTGACCGCGTTGTCGACGAGCGCATTTGCGATCTTTTCGTCCAGTAATGTCTTAATGGAAGCTTCTCCGGTTTGTAATTCGATCACCAGATCGTTCGCCCTCAATGCGGCGCGACCGGCAATTCCGCGTATGGAGCAACAATCCGCTTAACGAAAGCGGCGGCTTTTTTGCGTTTGCCTTTATTTATTTCGCAGTGGGTGGACGAGGCAACTTGTGATGCAATCATGCGTCAAGATTGCGGTCTCTGCTCGAAGGTGAGTGGAATTTGCGTCACTTTATGATGATGAGGCTTCGGCTTGGTAAGATGCTGGCCAAAGGTGACGAGCTACGGGAGAAGCTTGATGTGAAGGTCGTATTTCCCGCGCACCAGAAGCGGGGCGATGTCGCCGTCGATCCGACCCAGGCGGATCAGTCCGCTGGAGTAGCGGTAGCTCCGGTAGAAGAAAGCCAGGTTCCCCCGGGGCGCGTAGTAGGCGAGGTCCCCCGGCCGCTCGTTGTCAAACGGGCCGCTGCCTTCTTCGGTCAGCTTGCGCGGCAGACGGGCGATCTTCTCATTCGTCGAGTAATTGTCGGCATGGAAGAAAAATGGCGCGTCGAGGGCTTGGTCAGTTGCGGTGTGCTATCCACTTAGCGGCTGTATTGTTGGTCATCGACGTGCTCCAGCCGGTGAACATTCTTGCCATCGAACGACTCCCTAAGGGCGATATGCGTCATCGATGTAGTCGGTATTGCTCCATGCCAATACTTCAAGCAAAAACCAGACGGCATCGCCTGGCAGCACAGGATCACGGATCATCCCACATCCGGCAGCCGGTCAATGAGCTTGTCTAGCGTGATCGGATAGTCGCGCACGCGCACGCCTGTGGCGTTATGGATCGCGTTGGCGACGGCGGCGGCAACCCCGCAGATGCCAAGTTCAGCGACGCCCTTGGCCTTCATCGGCGATGAGATCGGATCGACCTCGTCGAGGAAGATCACTTCCTGGTGCGGGATGTCGGCATGCACCGGCACTTCGTAGCTCGCAAGATCGTGATTGACGAAGAAGCCGGTGCGCTTGTCGACGACCAATTCCTCGGTCAGCGCGGCGCCCACACCCATGGTCATCGCCCCGATCAGCTGGCTGCGCGCGGTCTTGGGGTTGAGGATACGGCCGCAGGCGCAAACAGCAAGCATGCGCCGGACATGAGTCTCGCCCGTCGCGACATCGACGCCGACCTCGACAAAATGCGCCCCGAAGGTCGATTGCTGATATTTCTTGTCGAGATCGCCATATTCGATGCCGTCCTCGGCAACGAGCCCATCCGCGCCGGCGGCTTGGGCAAGCGCGACGCTGCGGTTGCCCGCGTGAACTTGGCCGTCCGCGAACACGGCTTCAGCGGAATTGAAGCCGAGCTTCTGCGCCACGGCCTCGCGCAGGGTGACACACGCGGCATAGACGCCGGCGGTCGAGTTGTTGCCGCCCCATTGTCCACCCGAACCGCACGAGACCGGGAAGGCCGAGTCGCCAAGGCGCACCGTCACCTTCTCGATCGGAACGCCCATCATCTCGGCCGCCGTCTGGGCAATGATGGTGTAGCTGCCGGTGCCGATGTCGGTCATGTCCGTCTCGACCGTCACCGTGCCGCTGTTGTCGAGCCGCACGCGCGCCGCCGATTTCGTCAACAGGTTATTGCGGAAGGCAGCGGCGATGCCTATGCCGATCAGCCAGCCTTGCTCCCGAACCTGGCCGGGCTGAGCATTGCGCTTGCTCCAGCCGAAGTGATCGGCGCCGGTGCGCAGGCATTCGATTAGATGCCGCTGCGAGAAGGGCCGCTCGGGATGTTCGGGATCGACCTGGGTGTCGTTGAGAATGCGGAACTCCACGGGGTCGAGCCCGAGCTTCTCCGCCATCTCGTCGATCGCGATCTCCAGCGCCATCATCCCCGAAGCTTCGCCCGGCGCCCGCATCGCATTCCCCTCCGGAAGATCGAGCACCGCGAGGCGCATGGACGTCATGCGGTTTGCGCCGGCATAGAGGAGTCGTGTCTGGCTCACTGCTGTTTCCGGTTGGCCGCCCGGCAGATCGCCGGACCAGCTCTCATGGCCGATCGCGGTGATCTTTCCCTCGGGCGTCGCGCCGATGCGGATGCGCTGGATGGTCGCCGGCCGGTGCGTTGTATTGTTCGCCATCAGGGGGCGGGTCAGAGCGACCTTCACCGGCCGCCCCACCGCGCGCGCGCCGAGCGCCGCGAGCAGGATATCGGCGCGCAGGAACAGCTTGCCGCCGAAGCCGCCGCCGATGAACGGCGACACAATGCGAACCTTGTCCTTAGCAATACCAAGCGTCTCCGCGAGATCGCTTACAGCCCAAGCAATCATCTGGTTCGAGGTCCAGACGGAGAGCTGATCCCCGTCCCAAGCGGCGATCGAGGCGTGCGGCTCCATCATCATATGCGACTGATCGGGCGTCGTGTAAGTCGCATCGAACTGAACCGGCGCCGCGGCGAAGGCGCCAGCAAAATCGCCCACAGCCGTATCGGCCGGCCCGCCGAAACCCGGCTTAGGCGTGATGGCTGAGTCGATTGCCGCCGAGAGATCGAAAGCGCCGTCGGTTGGAGTATATTTCACGTGGACCAAATACGCGGCAGCGCGCGCCTGCTCGAATGTCTCTGCGACGACGAGCGCGACCGCCTGGTGGTAGTGCTCTATGTTAGGGCCACCAAGCAGCATGGCAGTGTTCCGCGGGCCTTTGCCGAGCTTGCCTGCATTTTCCGCGGTGACGATCGCCAGCACGCCGGGCGCAGCTTTAGCCTCTGCGAGATCGATCGAGGCGATCCGCCCCTTTCCGATCGCCGCGCCAATCACATAGCCATAGGCCTGGTTCGGTACGACATCGTGCCGTTCGTACGCATAAGGCGCCGTACCCGTGGTCTTGAGCGGACCGTCGATCCGGTCGATCAGCCGGCCGATCACCTTGAGCTGATCGATGGGGTTTGTGGTTGCGGGGAGGTCGAATCTCATGTCTTCACCCTCTCGCTTCCGCCAGCACAGCGTCGAGCGTGCGCTCGACCAGGGTCAGCTTGAACGCGTTCTCGTTGGTCGGCTTGGCGCCTGCAAGTAGCTGGGCGGTGACGGCTTTCGCGCCATGCGGCAGCTCGGCTTCAGCGGCCTCAATACGCCATGGCTTGTGCGCGACGCCCCCGAGCGCGACGCGCCCGGTGCCGTCTTGCTGCACGATCGCGCCGACCGAGATCAACGCAAAGGCGTAAGAGGCGCGGTCGCGGACTTTCCGATAAATATGCGTGCCGCCGAGCGGCTTCGGCAACGTCACCGCCGTGATCAGTTCGCCCGGCGCAAGCGTCGTTTCGACGTTCGGTGTGTCGCCGGGCAGCCGATAGAACTCCGCGATGGGAATGCTCCGGGTCGCGCCGTCTGCTCCCACCGTCTTCACCGTTGCGTCGAGCGCGCGCATCGCCACCGCCATGTCGCTCGGATGCGTGGCGATGCAGGCCTCGCTCACACCCAAAATGGCATGATTGCGGGTGAAGCCGCCGACGGCGGCGCAGCCGCTGCCGGGCTGGCGTTTGTTGCATGGATATTGGTGTCGTAGAAATAAGGGCAGCGCGTGCGCTGGAGTAGGTTGCCCGCGGTCGTCGCCTTGTTGCGGAGTTGGCCCGAGGCGCCCGCGACCAGCGCGCGCGAGAGTAAGGGATAGTCGCGTCGAACACGCACATCCGCCGCAAGATCGGTGTTGCGCACCAGCGCGCCGATGCGCAAGCCGCCGTCCGGCGTCGCCTCGATCTTGTCGAAGGCGAGGCCGTTCACATCAATCAGATGGGTAGGCGCTTCAATCTCGAGTTTCATGAGATCGAGCAGGTTGGTGCCACCCGCAATGAATTTGGCACCCTGGGTTTGCGCGGCTGACGCCACGGCGTCCGCAGGCGTGCGCGCCCGTTCGTAGGTGAAGGATTTCATGCCTTCCTCCCCGCCACTTCGGTGATGGCGTCGATAATGTTGGAATAAGCCGCGCAGCGGCAGATGTTGCCGCTCATCCGCTCGCGGAGCTCGACATCCGTCAGTTCCGGCTGAGCCATCAGGTCGGCGCTCACATGGCTCGGAATGCCGGCCTTGATCTCGTCGAGCACCGCCACCGCCGAGCAGATCTGGCCGGGCGTGCAATACCCGCACTGATATCCATCGTGCTTCACGAAAGCGGCTTGCATCGGATGCGGGTTCTCAGACGTGCCTAGGCCCTCGATGGTGGTGATGCTGTCAGCTTCGTGCATCACGGCGAGTGTCAGGCACGAATTGATGCGACGGCCGTTGACGATCACCGTGCACGCGCCGCACTGGCCATGATCGCAGCCCTTCTTCGTGCCCGTGAAGTGCAGGTGCTCCCGCAAGGCGTCGAGCAGTGTCGTGCGCGGATCGAGCGCCAGGCGGTGCTCGGTTCCGTTGACGCGTAGGGCGAGGTCAAGCGGAGCGGGTCCGGCTTCGCTGCCTTGCGCCGCAGCGGGGGAAATGGCTCCTGGCAAGAGCTGTTCTCCTAAAATAAAGGCCCCGCCGGTCAACGCGGTGACAGCCAACAGCTCTCTTCGGGTTACATCGGAGTTGGTGGACCTCGGGCCTTTTGAATCTGTGGGCCTTTCCATCTACCGCTCTCCTTCATAAGCAACCTCAACGCGTCACGTGACACATAAGTTAGACCGCGGACCCGCGACTATAACCTTGTCGTCGTTGCGCGAGAGCGCAGTTCCACGAGCCGCTCGAAGCTCGGCGTCTGCCAATCCGCGCTGAGCCACGCCATCAGAACTCGAAGAGCGGCTCGGGGTTCCGCTCCTGACCTGCACGACGTGCGGCGTTTTTCATCGGCGGAATTTGCTCTCGTGGTCGATGCCCTGCGCTATCGGACTTAGGGCGGCGCTTTCTTCTCGATCCGCCGCAATGTCGCTGGAGGCCCGGTAGAGATTCGAACTCCCAACTCCACGTAGTCTCTAGGTCTGGCGCAAGGAGCAAATGGTGCCGGCAGAGAGGATTGAACTCCCGACCTTCGGTTTACAAAAACCACTGCTCTACCAACTGAGCTAAGCGGGCTCGGCGGCTGTCTAGCAAAAGAAGGCCCCTCAAGTAAGAGGGGCCAAGGGTCTTGCCGGGACGAGGGAAGCCGACAAGGTTCTTGCGTCCAGCGAGTGTTTAGTTTGCTGGCATGGTATCGGGAGGCTTGCGGAAGACTGCTTCGAGCTGACCGGACGGATTCGCGTACCAGGCTTCGCAGTAGACGCTGCAGAACGGATCGCGGGGCCGTACTAGCCCGAAAGGACCAGCGCAGAACTTACAGACCCGTCTAGCTCGTGGAGGCTTAGGTTTGAGTAGCCACATGGCTTACGCTCCTCAGTTACGGAGGCGTGCGGCGGAGTGGAAGCACTCAAGAGCGTAACTGCATGCTCGCCACCCAATTCCGAAACCGAAGAATCGAACTGGCTACTTGTATTCTAACACGCTTCATCCTGCCTCTTGGGGCAGTGCACAGCTTTCTTATTGAGCTGTCGGGTTTGTATTGGCCGCCGACGAGTGGCGCCGCGACATCGCCGCTTCAAAGGACGTGAGCGGTTGGAGGACGGTAAAAAAGTGGGCTGGCTGAAGTAGCAACCAGCCCATGCTTGCTTGGCCTATTTTGACATGCCCATTTCCATGGCTTTGTTCATGTGGGTCTTACATCCAGCCATATCTTTTTTGGCCATCATGTCTTTCGCCATGGTCATTTCCTTCATGGCCATGTTTTTCTTTTCGCCCGCCGGCATTTTGTCCATGTCGGCATTGGCCTTGGCCATGTTTGAAGCGGAGCAGTCCATCATCGCACCGGATTGTGCAGACGCGGGCGAAACTGCCAGAACTGCGGCGATTGCGAATGAGCCGAGTAATCCTTTAAGCATTTCCAACTTCCTTTCATCAGACGGCACATTTGCCGACGACGAAGAACGTTAGGGCCGCACATTGGTTCAGTTGTAGAATGGATTTCTCCCTATCGCTGGAGAGTTGGAGCTCTAAACTGTCGGTCGGACGGGCTCTCATGCCACGCCGTTTGAAAAAACCGGCTCGGGGACGTTGATGACCTTGCGTATGACTCTGCCGGACGCCGCGTCGCGCGCCGCCATGCTCGCGACGGGGATGGAGCACGGCATGGAAGTCAGCTACGTCCGGCTGGACGCCTTGGCGTGATACCTAACTCGTATCCATATCAACAAAGGAGTAGCCACGATGCTCGACACACCGCAGATCGTCCAGACCACTGCACAGACAGCCGCCGTTATTCACCCTACGATTCCGCGCAGCGACATGATGAAGGTCTTTGGCCCTGCGGCCGGAGTGGGACGAGTTCACCAAATGGATCAAGGCCAATGGACACGAACAAGCCGATGACTTGTGGGAGCTGTATTCTGTCGGGCCAGAATCGACGCCCGATCCAGTGGGATGGCGCACCGAACTGAACCGCCCTCTCAAGAGCCAACGCTGCGCCAACGGGCATGCACCGTGCAAAAAATCAAAATCACCAAGTATCTCGCGATTAGGCCCCTTTGAGACATGCTGTCGGCGTCCGAGAATGTCGGTTGAGGCGTAAACCGGAAGTGACCGGTCGACGGCGAAACCATCGCTTTTTGACCCGGAGCGGACCTTCCAATCGAGATTACCAACATTCATCTTCTTTGCATCGCGCTGGCGACGCAATTGTCTAGGACTTTTTGCGTCACGCCGTCCGCACCCGGACTGGGTAATTCGAACCACGCGCCGGGTTGTTGGCTTGGCAGCTTAGGTCCGAAGTTTTGTGCGGCAAGCAATCGAGGATGGGTGAGATGGATGAAGCCACCAAGGCAACGCTAAGCAAGGTGCCCGAAGTCACCTTAAGCTTTTGGATCATCAAGATTGCTGCAACAACGCTAGGTGAAACGGGGGGCGACTCCGTCACCATGACGCTGAATTGGGGTTACCTTGCGGGCACAGCAGTCTTCCTTGCGGCGCTGATAGTATTTGTCGCGTGGCAAATAGCTGCGAAGAAATTTCACCCCTTTTTGTACTGGGCCGCGATAATTGCCTCAACAACGTTTGGCACGACGATGGCCGATTTTGCCGACCGTTCCTTAGGCGTAGGATATACGGGCGGTGCCACGCTTCTGTTTTTATGTTTGATGAGCGTACTTGGATTTTGGTACTGGTCCCAAGGCACCATCTCGGTGAACACGGTGAGTACTCCCAAGGCGGAGGCTTTCTACTGGGCGGCGATCACCTTCTCACAAACACTTGGCACCGCGCTGGGTGACTGGTTGGCCGACACTGGTGGTCTCGGGTACGAGGGTGGCGCACTGGCGTTGGCGTCGGATTGGCGATCC
>JBDTCP010000220.1:0-12396 GCA_039923555.1 Nitrobacter sp. | reverse complement strand
CAATCCGGATTTGAGCCGGCCCGTTGCCATAGACGAATGTGACCTTGTGCTCGGTCTTCCCCTGCCGGAAAACAAACTGCCGCTGACGACGGCCGACCGGCATCCAGCCGGCGGTTTGCCAGGGTGATGCCGCCGGCCGAGACGCTTTGCTTTCCGTCTGCAGGATCGCGGCGACCGCGACGGCAAGCTCGGTCTCGCCCGGAGGAGTCGACGTCCCGGTCAGGTCTTTCAGGTGACGCTCGATAAAGCCGGTGTCGATCGCGTTGGCGCGCACCTCGGGGTGCGTCACCAGCGCGGACAGAAACGGAATGTTGGTGACGACGCCGCGGACATCGGTCTCTTCCAGAGCGCGGGTGAGCCGGCCGAGCGCGGCCTCGCGGGTCGGCGCCCACGCGATCATTTTGGCGAGCATGGCGTCGTAGTTCGGCGAGACTGTATCGCCTTCGCGGTAGCCGGAATCGATGCGTAAGCCGTCAACCTCCGGCGGCGTGCGCCAGGTCTTGATGCGGCCGACCGACGGCATGAAATTTCTTTCCGGATTTTCGGCATAGACGCGCGCCTCGACGGCGTGGCCGTTGAGTTTGATCTGATCCTGAGCCAGCGGCAGCTTTTCGCCGAACGCGACACGCAACTGCCATTCGACGAGATCGATGCCGGTAATCAACTCGGTCACCGGATGCTCGACCTGCAGGCGTGTGTTCATTTCGATGAAGAACACATCCTTGCCGTCGGACACGAACTCGACAGTGCCCACGCCGACATAGTTGACCGCACCAGCCGCCTTGCGCGCCGCGGCGCAGACGGCCTCGCGCTGCGCGGAATTCAGCCCCGGCGACGGAGCTTCCTCGATTACCTTCTGATGCCGTCGCTGCAAGGTGCATTCGCGCTCGAACAGCGACAGCAGATTGCCATGGCTGTCGCCGATTACCTGCACCTCGATGTGCCGGGGATTGTCGACGTATTTCTCGATCAGCATGCGGTCGTCGTCGAACGCCGCCTTGGCCTCGCGCCTGGCGCTGACGATGGCGGGCACCAGTTCGGATGCCGACCGCACGACCCGCATCCCGCGGCCACCGCCGCCAGCCGACGCCTTCACCAGCACGGGATAGCCGATCTTGTCCGCAGCACCTTGCAGCGTGGCGTCGTCCTGAGCCTCGCCGTGATAGCCCGGCACCAATGGCACGCCCGCCTTTTCCATCAGCGCCTTGGCGCCCGACTTAGAGCCCATGGCCGTCATCATCGCGGCGGTCGGCCCGACGAACACGAGCCCAGCGTCGGCGCAGGCCTGCGCGAAGGCGGCATTCTCGGACAAAAATCCATAGCCGGGATGGATGCCTTCCGCGCCGGACTGCCGCGCCGCGCCGATGACCTTGTCGATGGCGAGATAGCTGTCGCGGGCGGGCGCCGGTCCAAGCAGAACGGCATCGTCGGCCATGCTGACATGCAGCGCATCGCGATCAGCCTCCGAATAGACGGCGACCGTGCGCAGACCCATGGCGCGCGCGGATCGGATCACGCGGCAGGCGATCTCGCCGCGATTGGCGATCAGGAGCGTGTTGAAGCGGCGATAGCTTGGAGCTTTGGCCATGATCACATCCTGAACAGGCCAAACGTCGTCGGCTCGATCGGCGCATTCGCCGCTGCCGACAATCCAAGCCCGAGCACGAGCCGGGTATCGGCAGGATCAATCACCCCGTCGTCCCACAGCCGCGCGGTAGCGTAATAGGGATTGCCTTGGCTCTCGTATTGCGCGCGGATCGGCGCCTGGAATTCGCGCTCTTCCTCGGCCGACCAGGTGCCGCCCTTGGCCTCGATGTTCTCCCGCCGCAGCATTGAAAGCACCATCGACGCCTGCTCACCGCCCATTACGGAAATCCGCGCGTTCGGCCACATCCATAAAAATCGCGGGGAGTAAGCGCGGCCGCACATGCCGTAATTGCCTGCACCGTAGGAGCCGCCGATCACCACCGTGAATTTCGGCACCTTTGCGGTCGCGACCGCCGTCACCAGCTTGGCGCCGTCACGCGCAATGCCGCCGGCCTCGTACTTCTTGCCGACCATGAAGCCGGTGATGTTCTGCAAGAACACCAGCGGAATGCCGCGCTGGCAGCACAGCTCGATGAAGTGCGTGCCTTTCAGCGAGCTTTCGCTGAACAGGATGCCGTTATTGGCGACGATGCCGACCGGATAGCCCCAGACATGAGCGAAGCCGCACACCAGCGTCTGGCCGTACAGCTTCTTGAATTCGTCGAACTCGGAGCCATCGACAATGCGCGCTATGATGTCGTGCACGTCGAACGGTTTGCGGCCATCGACCGGCACCACGCCGTAAATTTCTTCTCTTGCGAACAACGGCTCGCGCGGCACGCGCATGTTGAGCGGGGCGCGCTGCGGCGGTCTCAGCGTCGCCACGATTCGGCGCGCAATCCCGATCGCATGTGCGTCGTTCTGCGCATAGTGATCGGCGACGCCCGACTGCCGCGAATGCACGTCTGCGCCGCCGAGTTCTTCGGCGGTGACGATCTCGCCGGTGGCGGCCTTCACCAGCGGCGGACCGCCGAGGAAAATCGTGCCCTGGTTGCGGACAATAATGCTCTCGTCCGACATCGCCGGCACGTAGGCGCCGCCCGTGGTGCACGATCCCATCACGATCGCGATCTGCGGAATGCCTAACGCCGACATGTTGGCCTGATTGTAGAAGATGCGGCCGAAGTGGCGCTCGTCCGGAAAGATCTCGTCCTGCTGCGGCAGGAAGGCCCCGCCGGAATCCACCATGTAGATGCAGGGCAGATTATTCTGCTGCGCGATGTCCTGCGCCCGCAGATGCTTCTTCACGGTCATTGGATAATAGGTGCCGCCCTTGATGGTAGCATCGTTGGCGACGATTACGCACTCACGGCCAGACACGCGTCCGACACCCGTGATGATGCTCGCGGAATGGACATCACCGCCGTACATGCCGTTCGCTGCCAGCGGAGAGAGTTCGAGAAACGCCGTGCCGGGATCGAGCAGCAGATCGACGCGGGCGCGGGCGAGCATCTTGCCGCGCGACGTGTGGCGAACGCGCGAGGCCTCTCCGCCTCCGCCCGCGACACTCGCGAGCTTGTCGCGCAGCTCTGCGATGAGAGCCTTCATCGCCTCGGCGTTGTGCGCAAAATCGGAAGACGTGGGATCGATACCGGAACGAAGCGGCATGACAGTCCAGCACGGTTGCCGGGCGTTGAAATTCTGCCCGCGACTCCTGCTCAGGGTGCCCCGCCCTCCCCGGCAAGGTCAACCTTCGTTCAGCGTTTCTTCCCTGCAGACCTGGATAAACGCCCCTCCGATCACACCTGATGAACGGCTCGGGTGACGAACGCCAGCGAAATCCGGCTATATGGGGCGCTAATGCGTCCAGGGATCGCTGCGGCGAAAGGCAAAATTGTCGGCATAGGCGGCCTGCCTCACCGTCTTCACCTTCGGTTCGATGACCTGATAGGCAATGCCTTCGCGCTCGCAATAGGCAATCGCATCTTCCTTAGTGTCAAAGCGAAGGGTGAGCTGCTGTTTCATGTCGCCGGAGCTGGTCCACCCCATCAGAGGCTCGATCACCCGCGCCTGCTCGGGCTCGTAATCCAGTTGCCATTCCTTGGTCTTGGCGGCCCCCGATTGCATCGCGTTTTTGGCGGGCTTAAAGATGCGTGCTGTCATGGATTGCTGTGACCTGCTGTGCGAGCTTTTGCCGATCTGGTGAAAACCGACGCCCTCGGATAAATTCGCCTGTCAGGAATTTGATCTGCGAATCCGCCGACGGACGGCTTAACACCCTGCTTTGGGTATAATCTCTATGTCGCGGCATGACAATCTAGTGGTCCGATTCTAACATTCGCATCCCGTTTCAGCGAGCCTTCTTGCGAATGTTAGAATCGAAAGACCACTAGTAAATATAAGTTTCTAGTGGAGTTTTGAATTTGACATTCGCCTCCGGGACGCGCGGCTAGGTGGTCGCGAATGTCAAATTCACTCCACTAGGCAAGCGCCTGGCCTGAGCATCGTGCCTCGAGACCCGGCCAATTACGAAACGAGCCTCATGGAAATCCACGCAATCCTCCCTCGGAAGGGCCGCGATCTCCGGTTGGACCTGTTTCGCGGCATCGCGAACTGGGCCATCTTTCTCGATCACATCCCGGACAATGTCGTGAACTGGATCACGACCCGGAATTACGGCTTCAGCGACGCCGCCGACCTGTTCGTTTTCATTTCAGGTTACACGGCCTCGTTCGTCTACGCCAAGATGATGCTGGAGCGCGGCTTCATCGTCGGCGCCACCCGGCTGTTCAAGCGAGTCTGGCAGCTTTACGTCGCCCACATCGTCCTGTTCGTGATCTACATCGTGGCGATCGGCTACGTCGCGCAACGATATAACGATCCCGACATCATCAACGAGTTCAACGTCGCAGGACTACTGGACAGCCCGGTCGAGACCTTGCGTCACGGGCTGCTGCTCAGTTTCAAGCCGCTCAATCTCGACGTGCTTCCGCTTTACATCGTGCTGATGGCATTCTTCCCGCCCGTGTTGTGGATGCTGCTTCGCAAGCCTGACCTGACCATGCTGGCGTCGCTCGCGCTCTACTTCGCCGCCCGCCAGTTCGGCTGGAACCTGCACGGATATCCCACCGGCGAGTGGTACTTCAATCCGTTCTGCTGGCAGTTGCTGTTCATGTTCGGCGCGTGGTTTGCGCTCGGCGGCGCCCGGGAATCGCGCTCGATCATCAACTCGCCGTGGCTGTTGTACTTCGGCATCGCCTATCTGATTTTTGCGCTGGTCATGACCATGGCCGGCGGCTTTCCGGACTTCGGCAGCCTGCTCCCAAAATGGCTCTACGATATCTTCAATCCCAACGACAAGACCAACCTCGCGCCCTACCGCGTCCTGCACTTCGTCATCATCGCGTTTTTCGTGACGCGCTTTGTGCCGAAGGACTGGCGCGGCCTGGAATGGAAGATTTTCGATCCGGTAATTAAATGCGGCCAGCAGTCGCTCGCCGTGTTCTGCGTCGGCGTGTTCCTGTCCTTCGTCGGTCATTTCGAGCTGATGATGAGTTCAGGCTCGCTGTTCGCCCAGCTCTTCATCAGCGTATCCGGCATCGCCATCATGACCATCGTCGCTTACTACATCACCTGGTCGAAGAAGCAGGACAAGCCGTTGCCGAAACCAGCAGCGGTCTCGGTTCCGGCAAAGGCTGCCGAGTAAATATGCCGGCGCACGCCGTCAGTCGTCACGCCTTGAGATTCGACATGACGACCGCGCCGACGTCGGTATAGACGCCGACGATCGGCCCAACAATCTTGTGCCAGCCGGTCTTAGAGACCAGTGTGTCGTGCAGCACGAGATGATCGATACCAGTGGTCAGGAAGCAGCGCATCGCGTCGCGCGGCGTCTCCACGATCGGCTCTCCCTTGATGTTGAATGACGTGTTGATCAGCACGGGGACGCCGGTCAGTGCCTCGAACTCCTTCAGCAATCGATACAAGACCGGATTGGTGGCTTCACGAACGGTCTGAACCCGCGCCGTTCCATCGACATGGACGATCGCCGGAATTTTGTCCCGCCATTCCGGACGAACGCTCTTTGCGATCAGCATGAAGGGCGAATCCTCCTCGCCCTCAAAGATGTCCTTCGCCCTTTCCTCCAGAACAATCGGGGCGAACGGCCGGAACGGCTGCCGATGCTTGACCCGGCTGTTGAGAATATCCTTCATCCCGGCCTTGCGCGGGTCGGCGATCAGACTGCGATTGCCGAGCGCGCGTGGACCGAATTCCGACCGCCCCTGAAACCAGCCGATGACCTTCTGATCCGCGAGCAGCTTTGCGGTCTCGGCGCAGATGTCGGCGCTTTGGACCGCCGTGGTCTGAATGCGAACCATCGATCGCTGTGTCGCCGCCCGGATCTTCTCCTCGGAATAGCTGCGTCCGACATAGGAATGATCCATCACGAACGAGCGGCGCTGTTTAAGAATCTCGAGGTAGCCATAATAGGCGCAACCGATCGCAATGCCGTCATCACCCGCAGCCGGCTGAATCCACACGTTCTCGAATCCGGCTTCCCGCGCCACGCGGCCGTTGGCGACGCAATTCAGCGCCACGCCGCCGGCGATACAGAGGTTCGTGGCGCCCGTCGTTTCCCGAAGCCAGTTGGCGCGGGCAAGCAGCACCTTTTCCGTATCGTCCTGAACCCGCCACGCGAGATCTTCCCAGTGCCGCATGGAGGGGCTGGTTTCCCATTTCGCACCAGTGTCGGTCACATAGGGCTGGTTGAACTCCGCGGACCAGCGCGGAACTGTCAGATCATTGTTGGCGATATCCATCAACGGCCTGACCTGCTCGCGGCGCCCGTACGGCGCGAGCCCCATCAACTCGCCGCACTTGTTCCAGTCACCGAAAATGTAGGTCGAGGCGCGGCTATACAGCGCCCCGAGACCCGGCATGTTGTAAAATTCGTCGCTCAAAAAGCCCCGGTCTGGCTCCATCCAGACCTTCTTCAGACACTCGATCGTCTTGCCGCTGAATTTGTAATAGCTCTCGGATTCCCGCGCCAATGGCGTCGCGGCATCGCTATCCGGAAACGGCTCGGTCACATCCGAACGGTAGCTGCCGACGCCATCGACGATCATGATCACGCCATCGTCGAACGGGCTGCAGGCAAAGGCGCTGTAGGCGTGCGCCAGATGATGCGATATCGACACCACCTTGTCGGAGCGCGAGCGGAAATGCGGATGCTCCTTCGCGTCCAGCCGCTCCTCGGCGGGAAGAAACCCGGGCATATCCTGATAGATCAGCCGGTCTTCCATCTCCGGAACAGGAAGGATGTAGCAGTTGCGGACCACCAGATCGACGTCACCGATGGTGATGCCTTCGGCATCCAGGCAATAGTCGATGACTTCCTTGTAGAAACCGCTGGCGTGCTTTTCGCGCGTAATCCGTTCCTTGGCGATGGCGAACGCGATGACGCCGTCGCGAAGCAGACAGGCACTCACATCATGATCATAAGTGTTGAGGCCGAGAACATACGTGTGTTGTTTTGACATGAGCCTCTGCGTGAGAAACTTGGAGGAAATTCCGGCTGTGCCTTGCGCGCCAACCGGTCAATGCGAGGAAGATACGCGTTAATGCCGCTCGATGGTGAATGCCGGGGATACTCTTGGTCTATGCGTCGTTGGCGTCACAGATTAAGTTCACGCCGGAACGCGGCAATTGTGTGCAGATGCGAAAGGACGTTCTTGCAACCGATAGTATGCCTCCGGCAGATATGACACGGCGGAATTCTCCTATTTGCGTCTCGAAGTTTGAACCGAGATGCGTTGACGTGCGACCCTTGACCGAGCGTGGCGCCGACCGTAGTCTTTGTCGGCTACATACTCAGATTCATTGACCTATTGTGACTTTTCGCACTGAACCAAAGCAGACTAGCTGCCTTATATTCTTCGCGATAATGGCTCCTACTCAGTAACGGTGCTTAACCAGAAACCGGGAGATTATCTTAATGCCTCAAAATGGTTCGACCGCGCGACGTAACGTCATGATCCGCTTCCTGGCGGGGATGGCGATGGTTTGCGCATACATTATCAGTGTGACTGGCGTGTCCTCGCTTCTCGTTGCCGGATCGTCCACGTCGGCGGAAGCCCGTGGCGGCGGCCGTGGACGTGGCGGCGGTCGCGGACGCGGCGGCGGTCGTGGACGCGGCGGCGGCTGGGGTCGTGGCCGTGGCGGCGGCTGGGGCCGTGGTCGCGGCTGGGGTGGCGTCGGTATTATCGCGCCCGGCTGCTACTACAGCCCGCGCTGGGGCCGGACGATCTGCCCGTACTGATCGCCACCAGTCTTTTCGCAAGCGTTAAAGGGGTGCGCCGGTTCGCTGGCGCACCTCTTTCCTTTGGGATGCTTATCGATGCTCTGCTTGCTTCGGCCGCTCACCCAATTCGAGCGGAGGCGTACCGATCTGATGATTTAGATCACGCTGGGGGAAAATGCCGTTTCTAGGTCGCGAAGCTAACCCTTCGGCCATCCGGATAGATAGACTGTTTTAGCATTTATGGTCGGGGCACAAGGATTCGAACCTTGGACCTGCAGTACCCAAAACTGCCGCGCTACCAGGCTGCGCTATACCCCGATCTGCTGGGAAACGATGTCGTTACATGCTTCGGGCTGGCCCAGCAAGCCACCAAGAGCCTTTCCGCTCTTGATGGCCTCAGAAGCGGGGTTTTATGATTTTGATTTGACGCGTTTTCTTCACGCGAACCGGTACCCATCCTCGGGTCAACCCGAGGACGTGCTTCCCTCGAAAACGCTCTAATCAATGGCCGTTGAAAAGCGGATGTGAGACCCGATCGCCCGGCGCAAGGCCGCGCTTTCTGGCGGTTCCGGCTATCACCTCGAGAACGCCCTTGGCCGGACCCTGTGAGGAAATGATCCGGGTCGAAAGCGGCTCGGTGTTCTCGGCGATGCGGAGGATGCGGCCGTCGGCGCCGATAAAGATCATGTCGAGCGAGATGTAGGTGTTTTTCATCCACATCGATACCTGTTGGGCCGGCGAAAAATCGAACAACATGCCCTGCCCATCCGGCAGGTGCTTCCGGTACATCAGTCCCGTGGTCTTTTCCTCCTCGGTCGTCGCCATCTCGACCGAGAACACCTGCACGCCGGTTCTCGTCGCAATTTCCAGCGGCTGGAATTCGGCGGCGCGGACATCCGATCCGCCCGGCGCGACCATTCCGATCCACGAAACCAGCGCAATCCAAAAAACGGCGCGCAGCAACTCAAGGCCGACTCTCCGGACACGCGTCATCAGGCAACCTGTCAAAGCGAAGGACCAATACGCAACGCCGCAAACGAACCACCGCCCGCCGGCCGCGGTACATAACGGATCAGGGCCGCAGCCTCAAAGCACGATTTCCGGAGAGTCAGACCGCAACTGGTCGAGTTTTTGGCGCAGCAAAGCACGGTTGGCGCGGCCGGTGGGCCAGATCAGTGCGAGGAGAGACCGGGGGCGCCGGTTTCCGGCTGAATTTCCGCCGCCATCATGCCCTTGGAGCCGGGCCCGAACCGGACCAGCACGAACTGTCCCGGTCGAAGCTCCGTCATCCCGAAGCGCCGCAGCGTTTCCATGTGGACGAATATATCTGGTGTCCCCTCGCCGCACGTCAAAAAACCGAAACCGCGCAACCGGTTGAACCATTTCACCTGCGCCCGCTCCAGGCCGCTGGTCGGTGTTACGCTGACATGGGTTCGCGGCGGCAGCATCTGTGCCGGGTGAATGGCGGTGGACTCATCCATCGAGGTGATTCGAAACACCTGATAACCCTTTGCCCGTTGCACGCACTCGCATACCAGGCGAGCCCCCTCATAAGCCGTCTGATAGCCGTCGCGACGAAGCACCGTGACATGCAGGAGCACATCCGCCGAGCCGTTATCGGGGACGATGAAACCGTAGCCCTTTGAAGCGTCGAACCACTTGATGATGCCGCTGATCTCGACGAGGTTCGCGGCAGAATCGCCAAGTCCCGCAAACGGATCGGCCCCGGACTCGCGATCCGCAGTTCCAGAAAAGTCTTTCGAACCGAGATGATTGGCTCCAGCCGCGCTTGCGGCCGGGCCTCCGAACTTTCTGGACTCAAAACCGTCCGACCCCATGACCCCGGACCCCACACATCACAAGGCTGTCGTCTGTGCGACACCGCCATTCACGAGCCGATCATCGACGGCCGTGCGAATCTCTCGAAACAAAAGATAACACTCTGGGTTGCGCTGCAAGACAAAAAACAAATTTACCGAGACCTATAAACAGCCTTGCATCCGCGCGAATCATTTTTCGGCATCGATGGCGCGGTTTTGCGGCCAAGAAAACGGCCGCGGTTCATACGGTCCTCTGAATCGAAAATCCCGGAGCCTGACGCTCCGGGATTTCGACGGCGTTAAATTACCAGTGGCGCCAATGCCGCCGATGCGAGTGCCGGTAAGGGCCGCCATAGTAGGCGTAAGAACCACCATAGTAGGTAGGGCCATAGCCACCATAGTAGGCCGGGCCGTAGCCGCCATAGTAGGCTGGGCCATAGCCGCCGTAGTAGGCCTGCCGGTACGGTCGATAGCGCGGCCCGTAATAGCCGTAGGGTCCGTAATAGGAACTCGCCGCCGCGCCCGCGGCCAACGCACCGACGGCAAGACCAATTCCGACACCCGGACCGATCCCACGCCCGCGCGCCTGAGCGGGTATGGTCACGGCGGTTGCGCCAATGGCCGCGACGGTCGCAAGAATGATCGCTGTTTTTTTCATGTGTCTGTCCTCTCACGAAGCATCAATGAATTAACGCGGCCCATTTTGTTTGGTTTCAAAAAAGGACGGCTATGTTCCAACAAGATGTTCCATCCGCTCGAATTTTTCGGGATCCGGAACAATTTCCGCACGATCAATTGATGAATTGAGCGAGCAACATTGCTCCGTCCCCGCCTCCCCGGCGGGGCTTTCTTTTTGCCCCGCACCGCCTGTCGTCACTCTGTGGATCAGCCTTCGAGCAGGCGGGTGTTTGACGAAGCTTGAGGAACGAGCAGCGCCAATTGGCGTTTTGCCGGAATGAGAGCGATCTGGTTTGTTGCCCTGCTGTCGACCGCGCTGGTCATGGGGCGGCGCACTGCACACGCAACTGAATTGCCCAACAAGATCGACCTTGCATCAGATCAGTACTTTGTCGTTCAACAGATTTATGCCGGCTGGAACCACTGGCTTACCTGTTGCTGATCGAATTGGCGTCGCTGTTGACCTTGGCCGTCGCTTTGTTCCGGCCTCGTCAGTTGCTTTGGTAGCTGGCAGGGTTTTCATTAGTCATCATCAGCCAGACTGCCATTCCCAGCACAATGAGCACCAGGACGGCTGTGATGAGCACGGCTGTGACAAGCATCCCCGTTCGTCTTTTTGATGGGATTATTTGATGGTCAGTTGGCATGCGGGGAAAACGCCCCACAACTAAATCGTTCCAGGTCTGGCAAAAAAAGAACCGCCCGTCGCGGCTAGGCCAGCCTCCGGCTTCTTGTCACTCGGCGACATAGGGTGGTTGTTGGCCGGGCGGCCCATTTTTCTTTGAACCTTTATTGTTCTGGCCCATACCTAAATAGTGGCTGGGGATTTTGAGGCCCAGTGAATAACGCAACGTCGCCGGGCGAACATACTCCGCTCAGGCGACGTTGTTGCTTCATTGAAGGGTGTCGACGAGCGGCGTAAGGTCGAAATCTACACTTTATAGCTTTCCAGCGTATCGCCCTTCAGCTTCGCCCACGCGGGTTTCGTCCCGACCCCCGTCCATTCATTCTCCCCGTCCCGATATTTCACCGGCCTCTCCGGCCGCTTAGGACTAGGACGCGATGTGGAGGGCTTTGACGTGACGAGCGCATCCAGCCTCTCCGCCTCGCTGGAAAGCTCTTTCTGGCGCGCCGCAACCTTGTTTGAAAGGGTCTGGATGACCTCGTCACGAAGTTCGGCGAGTTGTTCGATGGTCATGCTGTCGAGATTCATGTCAGCTCCTTTGGCGCTTCTTCACTTCCAAAAGCGTTCACACCTCAACGGGCATATGGGGCCATTACGAGGCGAACAACCAAGGAACAAACCGGACAACATCCGCACGCAATGCCTGACCCTTGCTGCATTTTGCTGCTATTTCGTGCCCCCGCAGAGCCGCAAACAAGCGAAAATCCCGTAGTGTTCTTAGGAGGACAGAAAACATGCGTTATCTCCACACCATGCTGCGCGTGCGCAATCTCGATGCCGCGCTGAAATTTTACGGTGCGGCGCTGGGGCTGAAGGAAGTCCGCCGCGTCGACAACGACAAGGCGAAATTCACGCTGGTGTTCCTGTGCGCGCCCGAGGACGAAAACCTGGTCAAGCAGTCCAGCGGACGCGGCGCACCACTGGTCGAACTGACCTATAACTGGGACGAGGAGGCGTATGGCGAGGATCGCTATTTCGGTCACCTCGCCTATGAGGTCGACGATGTCTACGCGACCTGCGACCGGCTGATGAAGCTCGGGATCACGATCAATCGTCCGCCTCGCGACGGCCAGATGGCGTTTGTTCGCTCACCGGATCTTCACTCGATCGAACTGTTGCAAAAGGGCGATCCCAAGCCGCCGACCGAGCCGTGGCGTTCAATGCCGAACACGGGCCATTGGTGAGTCTCACTGGCGTCTCACGCGCACACGCCGCGAAGACGACAGTGCGATACGCGACGTCGGCGCACGACCGGCGGTTGTCCGTCGTCAGGTAATTTGAGACCGATCAGGCATTTCGGGAAGGGAGGCTCTGGCTCATCAGGGGTTAGAGTTTAAGCGGCCTGCAGTCGGTGCTGCAAGCGGCGGTTTGCGATTGTGGCCCGC
>JBDTCP010000219.1:0-8647 GCA_039923555.1 Nitrobacter sp. | reverse complement strand
GGGTATCCCTCAGATGGCGGGCGTTGCGACGGGCACGAAGTCGGCCGTGTCGGTGGAATCGTAGTTGAAGGTGATGTCTTTCCAAGTTTCGAGCGCCGCCTTCAGCGGGCTGCACCACTTGGCCGCATCCTCGAGAATTTGCGGACCTTCGCGCATATAATCGCGGCCTTCATTGCGGGCCATGATCATGGTTTCCAGCGCCACTCGGTTGGCGACCGCGCCGGCCTGGATGCCCATCGGATGGCCGATGGTGCCGCCGCCGAACTGGAGCACCACGTCCTCGCCCAGATAGTGGACGAGCTGGTGCATCTGCCCAGCATGGATGCCACCGGAGGCTACCGGCATGACCTTGTTCAGCGAGGCCCAGTCCTGCTCGAAAAACAGGCCCTGCTCCAGCTTCTGCTCGGTATGCGTGTCCAGCAGTGTGTCGTAGAAGCCGCGGATCATCAGCGGATCGCCTTCGAGCTTGCCGACCACCGTGCCGGCATGGATGTGGTCCACGCCCGCCATGCGCATCCACTTGCAGATGACGCGGAAGTTCATGCCGTGGTTCTTCTGGCGCGAATAGGTCGAGTTGCCAGCGCGGTGCAGATGCAGGATCATGTCGTTCTTGCGCGCCCACTTCGCCATCGACTGGATCGCGGTGTAACCGATCACCAGATCGATCATGATGATGACCGAGCCAAGCTCCTTGGCGAACTCGGCGCGCTCATACATCTCCTCCATAGTACCGGCGGTGACGTTAAGGTAGTGCCCCTTCACCTCGCCGGTTTCGGCCTGGGCCTTGTTGACGCCCTCCATGCAGTAGAGGAAGCGGTCGCGCCAATGCATGAAGGGCTGCGAGTTGATGTTCTCGTCGTCCTTGACGAAGTCGAGTCCGCCCTTGAGCGCCTCATAGACCACGCGGCCGTAATTGCGGCCGGAAAGGCCGAGCTTGGGCTTGGTGGTCGCCCCCAGCAGCGGACGGCCGAATTTGTCGAGGCGCTCGCGCTCGACGATGACGCCCGTCGCCGGCCCTTGGAAGGTTTTCAGATACGCCACGGGAATGCGCATGTCTTCAAGGCGCAGCGCCTTGACGGCCTTGAAGCCAAAGACGTTACCAATGATCGAAGCGGTAAGGTTAGCGATCGAGCCAGGCTCGAACAGGTCCATGTCATAGGCGATATAGGCGAAATACTGCGCCTCGGTCTTGGTGCCGGGGCCGGTATTGGGCACCAGCTCGCTGCGATAGGCCTTGGCGCGATACAGATCACAGGCGGTGAGGCGGTCGGTCCACACCACGGTCCAGGTTGCGGTCGAGGACTCGCCTGCGACGGCGGCCGCGGCCTCTTCATGATCGACGCCCGGCTGCGGCGTGATGCGGAACAGCGCGATAACGTCGGTGTCCTTGGGCACATAGTCGGCGTCCCAATAGCCCATTTGCTTATAGGGGATGACACCGGACTTGTAGCGTTCCTTGCCGCTGAGTTTATTCATGATAGTCTCCTTCTCTTGTGATGGTTTTCAGATCGCACTTCACTCCGCAGCAACGGCCGTTTTACCGATACGCGGATCTAGCTTACCCGCGCGATAGAGCTTGGCCATTTCAGACAATGGGATCACTCTGATCTTTGCGGCATTTCCGGCGGTGCCGAACTGTTCGAAGCGTTCGCGGCAGAGGTCGCGCATAGCATCCATCGCAGGCTTCAGGAACTTGCGTGGATCGAATTCGCTTCTGGTCTTGGTTGCTATTTTCCGAAATACCGCCGTCATCGCCAGTCGGCAGTCGGTGTCGATATTGACCTTGCGGACGCCGTGCTTGATGCCGCGAATGATCTCCTCGACCGGCACGCCCCAGGTCTGCGGCATCTCGCCGCCGAACTGATTGAATTCGTCCTGCAGGTGCTGCGGCACCGAGGACGAGCCGTGCATCACCAGGTGCGTATTGGGAAGGCGACGGTGAATCTCCTCGACCACCTTCATGGCGAGAATGTCGCCGTCCGGCTTGCGCGAGAACTTGTACGCGCCGTGCGAGGTGCCCATGGCGATCGCCAGGGCGTCGACCTTGGTCGCGCGGACGAAATCGACAGCCTGATCCGGATCGGTCAGCAATTGATCATGGCTGACCGGGCCTTCGATGCCATGCCCGTCTTCCTGCTCGCCGCCGCCGTGCTCGAGCGAGCCGAGCACGCCCAGTTCGCCTTCCACCGAAGCGCCGACCCAGTGCGCCATTTCGGTGACACGGCGGGTGATGTCGACGTTGTAATCGTAGTCGGCGGCGGTCTTGGCGTCAGCCTTGAGCGAGCCGTCCATCATGACGGAGGTAAAGCCGAATTTGATCGCGGTGGCGCAGGTCGCTTCTTCGTTACCGTGATCCTGATGCATGCAAAGCGGAATATGCGGATACATCTCTTCCAGCGCGTCGATCATTTTCGCCAGCATGATGTCGTTGGCGTAGGACCGTGCGCCCCGCGAGGCCTGCATAATGACCGGCGCGTCGACGGCGGCTGCCGCCTCCATGATGGCCAGTCCCTGCTCCATGTTGTTGATGTTGAACGCCGGCACGCCGTAGCCGTGCTCGGCAGCATGATCCAGCAATTGTCTCAGAGTAATACGTGCCATGTCGGTTACCTCAACCTTTAGATGCCCTGAAAGGAGTCAAATCCGGAAGTACACGCCCCTCGCCCAAATTCGATCCGCACTAGTTCAGTCCGTCAATTCGAGACCGAGCTATCGAACGCATCGCCGCTACCGCAACCGCTTCCGGCGTGATGCCGAATTCGCGGTACAGCACGCTTGCCGGGGCGGACGCGCCGAACCCGGTCATTCCAACAAACTCGCCCGCGGCATCGATCCAGCGGGTCCACTCTCCCTGAACAGCCGCTTCAACGCCAACGCGCGGGCAACGCCCCAGAACGGCTGACCGGTATTCGCCGGACTGTTGGGCGAACAATTCGAAGCATGGGGCCGAAACCACGGCGGCACGGACGTCATCCTTCGCAAGGAGACGGGCGGCTTCAAGTGCGATGGCAACTTCAGATCCGGTTGCGATCAGGGTTACGTCGCGCTGGCCTTCGGGATCAGTCACCACGTAGGCGCCGAGAGCGACCTTGTTCTCGCCTTTCGCATCGTCACGGAAGGTAGGCAATGCCTGGCGCGAAAGGCATAGAATGGATGGGCTCTGTTCCGCTCGCAAGGCGCAGTCCCAGGCTTCGGCGGTTTCGACCGCATCGCCAGGACGAAACACAAGCAGGTTTGGAATCGCCCGAAGCGACGCCAGATGCTCGACCGGTTGGTGGGTCGGGCCGTCTTCGCCAAGCCCGATGGAGTCATGTGTCATCACATGGATGACGCGAATGCCCATCAGCGCCGCCATCCTGATCGCGGGCCGGCTGTAGTCGGAGAACGTCAAGAAGGTTCCGCCATAGGGAATGAAGCCGCCGTGCAGGGCGATGCCATTCATTGCGGCGGCCATTCCGTGCTCGCGAATGCCGTAGTGGATGTATCTGCCGTCCAACGAGCCGGGTTTGACGGGCTTCTGTACCTTCGCAAGCGTGAGGTTCGAATGCGTCAGGTCGGCCGAGCCGCCGAGCAGATTCGGCAATGCCGCGGCGAGCACGTCGATGACCTGCTGGGACGCCTGCCGTGTGGCAATCGAAGGCCGCTCGGTGGCGAAACGGGCGCGGATCGACCGGTAGGCTTCCTCGTAATCGCTCGCGAGCTTTCCAGCCAGCATGTTTTGCAAGCGATCGCGGGTGGCAACGTCAGTTTGTGACAGGCGCTTTGACCACGCCTGGCTTGCTGCTTGTCCGCGGGCGCCGAGCGCGCGCCATTCGGCAAGGACCGCATCGGGTATTTCAAACGGTGCGTGCTCCCAGTGCAAAGCCGCCCGGGTTGCTGCAATCTCCTGTGCTCCAAGCGGGGCACCGTGGGCTTTTTCGCTACCCTGGCGACCGGGAGAACCGAAACCGATTTTTGTGCTGCAAGCGATCAGAGAGGGACGATCGCTCACCCGCTCTTCCTCGATGGCCTTGGCGATGGCCTCGGGGTCATGGCCGTCAATGCGGCGGACCGACCATCCCGATGCCGCGAAACGCACGATCTGATCGTCGGAGCAGGACAGCGACGTTGCGCCGTCGATCGATATCTCGTTGTCGTCATAAAGAACAATGAGCCGGCTCAGTTTCAGGTGGCCGGCCAGCGATATGGCCTCCTGACTGAGGCCTTCCATCAGGCACCCGTCACCGCAGATCACGTAGGTGAAATGATCCATCAGGTTATTGCCAAAGCCGCTGTTCAGCAGGCGCTCGGCAAGCGCCATGCCGACCGCGGTCGCAAGCCCCTGACCAAGCGGCCCGGTCGTTGTCTCGACGCCAGCCGTGTGGCCGTATTCAGGGTGACCGGGGGTCTTCGATCCCCATTGCCGGAATGCCTTGAGTTCATCGAGGGTGACATCCTCATAGCCCGTCAGAAAGAGCAGCGCATAGAGGAGCATCGAACCGTGGCCCGCGGACAGCACGAACCGGTCGCGATCCGGCCAGTTCGGATTCTTCGGGTCAAATTTCATAAAGCGCGAGAACAAGACGGTTGCGACGTCGGCCATGCCCATAGGCATCCCGGGATGGCCGGAGTTCGCCTTTTCAACGGCGTCGATCGCAAGAAAGCGGACGGCATTCGCCATGTCGCGGTGGGGCGCAACCATATTTCTGGTCACGGCCCGCTTTGACGCTGCCAGGGTTGTCGCTTCCGGAAATGCGATCAGTTCACTCGTCATGTGCGCCGCTTCCGATCGATGAGCTGAAGGATCAGCGGCGTCAGGATCAACTGCATCGCGAGATCCAGCTTGGATCCGTGAATGACAATCGAGTTCGCGCGCGACATGAAGCTGTTCGGGATCATTGACAGCAGGTACGGAAAATCAATGCCGCGCGGATTCTTGAGACGGATCACGACCATTGACTCGTCGGGCGTAGGTATCCACCGGGCGATGAACGGGTTTGACGTGTCCACCGTCGGCACGCGCTGGAAATTGATGTCGGTCTCGGCGAATTGAGGGCAGATATAATTGACGTAATCCGGCATGCGCCGAAGGATGGTGTCGGTGACCGCCTCGGTGGAATAGCCTCGCGCACTGCGGTCCCGATGCAGCTTCTGGATCCATTCGAGGTTGATGACGGGAACGACGCCGATCTTGAGATCCGCATACTGAGCGACATTCACCTTGTCGGTGACGACCGCCCCGTGCAGGCCTTCATAAAACAACAGATCCGAATTTTCGGGCAGCGACCGCCAGTCGGTAAACTCCCCGGGGGGGACTTTGTGCAGCGCCGATTCCACATCGTCGTGGACATAGTACCGCGTATTGCCGGTCCCGCTTTCGCCATAGCTCCGAAACACGGCCTCCAATTCGGCGAACAAGTTGGTTTCAGGACTGAAGTGGCTGAAATGCTTGTTGCCCTGCTCCGATTCCGTCGCCATGTGGGTGCGCATTTCGACGCGGTTGTAACGGTGGAATGCGTCTCCCTCGATGTAGGCGGCGACAACATTCTCGCGGCGGAAAATCTGCTCGAAGGTCCGCTTGACGGATGTCGTGCCTGCGCCCGACGAACCCGTAATTGATATGATGGGATGTTTTCTCGACACGATTGCGGGAACCCTTCGATTCAGACGCGAAACAGGCCGCGATGCCCGAACAGCGGCGCATTCTGTTCCAGAGCGACGTCGGGACCGATGTGCATGCGTTCGAGCCTCTGAACGTTGTTGATAGAACCCATGATCAGCGGGCATCGCTGATGGAGGCTGGTAGGCACCATATCGAGTACTCGGCTTCGTCCAGTGGAGGCGCCACCGCCCGCTTGCTCGATGATGAAAGCCATGGGGTGCGCTTCGTAGACAAGGCGCAAGCGCCCGTCTTCGTAGCCATCCCGCGCGTCTCCGGGGTAAAGGAATATGCCGCCTCGAATGAGAATGCGGAAGGCTTCAGCGACCAGCGATCCGATCCAACGCATGTTGAAATCTTTGCCGCAGGGCCCATCGGCTCCCATCACGCACTCTTCGACATAGGCGCGAACCGGCATGTCCCAGTGCCGCCGATTCGAAGCATTAATCGCGTATTCGGTTGCATCCGCCGGAATCTGCACCATCGATGCGGTGAGCTTGAACTCCCTCTCGACGCGATCGAGCGTAAAGATGTCAACACCCCGCCCGACGGTGAGGACGAGAGAGGTTTGCGGGCCGTAGACAACGAAACCAGCCGCAAGCTGCGCGGTGCCGACCTGGGCAAAGGCAGCGTTGACATCGGACGGCGTGGGCATGATCGAAAAAATCGTGCCGACCGACATGTTGGTATTGATATTCGACGAACCGTCCAACGGATCGAAAGCAACGCTGATTGGAGCGCCGACATTCAGAATGTCGAGGTCGGCCATTTCCTCCGAGGCAAGTGCTGCAATCGGCAGCGCGCTGAGCGCTGAGCGGATGATTTGATCGGCGCGAACATCCAGATCCTTCTGGACGTCTCCGTCGGTGTTGCGTCCTTGTGCCTCGCCGGTGATCCCGGCCAACGGGCCACGGCCCGTGAGGTCGGAGATCTCGATCGAAGCCTGCGCAAGAGCAGCTACGGCGTCATTTACTGCCCGGCGAAGCGGATCCGATCCGGCCTCTGCGTCCATGCGCTGGCGCAACGTCAGCTGTTGATTCATTTAGCCCTCCCAGGAAATCGACCGGCCGCCGATCCGCCGTCGTTTCCGAGCGTTAAGTTACATTGACTCGGCATACGTAATAAGTACAATTTCAATATCCTTCATCGAACCAAAAATTATCTTATATGGCTTCGACCCTTCGGGACATCACTTTTCGCCAGCTTCGAGCCCTGGCGTCGGTTGCTGTCAGCGGCAGCGTAACCGCAGCCGCCCACAAGCTTCACTTGACCCAACCTGCGGTGACGCTCCAGCTCCGAAACCTTCAGCAGTTGTGCGGACTGCCTCTGCTTCAGCGAACCAGCGACGGAATGATCCTCACGCCTGCGGGACAGGAGATGTTCGCGCTTTTTGAACGGGTTGAAGCTGCGGTCGACAGTTGCGCCACCTCGCTCGACATGATCGCGGGTCAAACCGGCGGGCGCGTATCGATCGGTGCGGTGAGCACCGCAAAATATTTTGTCCCCTTTGCAATCGCCGCCTTCTCGAAGCTCCATCCGGGGATCGACATCAGCCTGACGATCGTCAACCGCCAGGAGATACGTCAGGCGTTGCGCGGCTATACCCTTGATTTTGCAATCATGGGCCACCCGCCTCCTGACATCGAGATGGACACTCATCTGATTGGCGATCATCCGCATGTCGTCATCGCGCCGAAAGGACACCGGCTTGCAAACGCCACCGGGCTTGCGGCGGTCGATCTGGCGCAGGAAACGTTCATTTCGCGCGAACCGGGCTCCGGTACAAGATTCCTGATGGAACAGCTTTTTGAAAACAGCTATCTTGAGCCCCAGATCGGCATGGAGATGAGCAGCAACGAGACTATCAAGCAAGCCGTCATCGCCGGTCTCGGGGTCGCCTTCATTTCGGCCCACACGGTGGCCGTCGAACTTGAAGAAGGACGGCTTATCACGCTCGACGTCGCCGGGCTTCCGATTGTGAGGCAATGGTTCGTTGTACGGAGAAAAGACAAGGTGTTGCTTCCGCCCGCACAAGAAATGCTCAACTTTCTGATTGCCAATGGCAAGCAGTTTTTGCCGCGGGCGCCGATTGGTGTTGGACGGCCTGAACCGAAGTAGTCGGGGCAAGTTGAATTATTCCGGCACTTTTAGAGCTCGTGCCGTTCGCTATCGACCTTCGATCAAAGGCCATGCAACCGCAATTCAGTCAACGCTTCAGAATGACGCGGTGATCCGATCATGTTGCGGAGCGAAAACGAGAAGTCGCGTTCAATAGGCGGCTCAAACAATAGATGCTTCAAATGCGTGCAAGTTGGTTAATCCTGCGCGTTGCGTTGCGCGACCGGCAGATCGAAATTATAAGTCATTGAAATATTGGTCGGAGTGGCAGGATTCGAACCTGCGACCCCTGCGTCCCGAACGCAGTGCTCTACCGGGCTGAGCCACACTCCGACAAGACGCGGCTTATAGCCTCGGGTTTCGCGCACTGCAAGAAGCTGGATCGAGGACCGAAATTTCCATGACCGTGGGCCTGACAACGCAGATTAGACCGGCCGGCGAGGCCGCGGCGGAAGCCGCCGCGCGGACGCTCAGTGACGGCGGGCTGGTCGCATTCCCCACTGAGACGGTCTACGGGCTCGGCGCCGACGCCGCCAACGCGGAGGCGATCGCGCGGCTCTATCGGGCCAAGGGCCGGCCCGCATTCAATCCGCTGATCGCGCATGTCAGCGATCTCGCGACCGCGCAACGGATCGCCCGTTTCGATGCAACGGCCCTCGCGCTCGCCGACGCGTTCTGGCCGGGTCCGCTGACGCTGGTGCTGCCGAAGGCCACACGCTGCCCGGTGGCCAGTCTTGCCACCGCAGGCCTCGACACCATCGCGCTGCGGGTTCCCGCCCATCCGGTGGCGCGCGATATCCTGCGCAGGTTCGGCGGGCCGGTCGTCGCGCCGTCCGCCAACCTGTCGGGTCACGTTTCGCCAACGACCGCCTCGCATGTGCAAAGCGATCT
>JBDTCP010000218.1:0-12371 GCA_039923555.1 Nitrobacter sp. | reverse complement strand
TAGGCGATGGCGGCTTCGGAGTGAAACGTGCCGTTCTTGCCGGTAAAGCCCTGGCAGATGACCTTGGTGTTCTTGTCGATCAGAATGGACATGCTGGGATTGCTTTCACGAAGCGGTCATTGAAGGGCTAATGGACACGTCGGTAGACGCCGGTGAGTACGTCGGCCCAACCTTCCGCGTCGGGCGAGAACTGGATTTTCATGTTGTAGGTATTGTCGTCGATGAGTTCGTAGATATGGCGTGCATTGCCGCGCAGCGAGCCGCGCACCAGGATCAGCGCGTTGCCGGTCCAGCCGCCCGAGGCCGGCGAGGGCGGAATGTAGCCGAGTGAATCATACCAGAACAGCTTGTAGTGCCGATCCTCGCGATCGTAGGTGAAGATGCCGTGGGTAAGGAATGTCTCGCCGCCGTCGCGGGTCTGGCGCGTATCCTGGATGAGGTAGAAGCCGTTCAGATCGATGCGCGCCGCGACCTGGGAGGTCGCCGGCCCTCCCGCAGTCCAGCGCGAGGGAAACACCGTCTCCTCGCCGGTCCATTGACCGGCGAACGCCGCGAGCCGGCGATGTTCTTCAAGCAGCGACGGTGCGGCGAGATGATCCGCGCGCATCGGTCTAGCCTTTCACGGCCTTGACGATCTTCTGTGCGGCGTCGTCGAGATTGTCGGCGGGCAGCACGTTGAGGCCGGATTCGCGGATGATCTTCTTGCCGGCGTCGACGTTGGTGCCTTCGAGACGAACCACCAGCGGGACATTGAGGCCGACTTGCTTCACCGCGGCAACAACGCCTTCGGCAATGACGTCGCACTTCATGATGCCGCCGAAAATGTTGACCAGGATGCCCTTCACGTTCGGGTCTGCGGTGATGATCTTGAAGGCTGCTGCGACCTTGTCCTTGGTGGCGCCGCCGCCGACATCGAGAAAGTTCGCGGGCACCATGCCGTAGAGCTTGATGATGTCCATGGTCGCCATGGCAAGGCCGGCGCCGTTGACCATGCAGCCGATCTGGCCGTCGAGCGCCACGTAGCTCAGATCATAACTCGACGCCTCGATTTCCTTGGCGTCTTCCTCGCTCTCGTCGCGAAGTGCCACCACTTCCGGATGGCGATACAGCGCATTGCCGTCGAACGATACCTTGGCGTCGAGCACGCGCAGCTCGCCCTGCTTGGTGACGACCAGCGGATTGATCTCCAGCATCGCCATGTCCTTGGCGATGAAGGCGTTGTAAAGCTGCGTGACCAGCTTCTCCGCCTGCTTGGCGAGGCCGCCGCTCAGTCCCAGCGCCTTGGCGACGGTGCGGCCGTGGTGGCTCATCACGCCGGTGGCGGGATCGACCGAGAAGGTCACGATTTTCTCAGGTGTGGTGTGGGCGACGTCCTCGATGTTCACCCCGCCCTCGGTGGAGACCACGAACGAGACCCTCGATGTTTCGCGGTCGATCAGCACCGAGAGATAAAACTCCTTGTCGATGTCGGAGCCTTGCTCAATGTAAATGCGGTTGACCTGCTTGCCTGCGGGGCCGGTCTGCATCGTGACCAGTGTCGCGCCGAGCATCTGTTTGGCGAATTCGTTGACCTCGGCGACGGATTTGGCGAGGCGGACACCGCCCTTGTCGCCGGCAGAAGCTTCTTTGAACTTGCCCTTGCCGCGGCCGCCCGCGTGGATCTGGCTTTTCACCACCCAGACCGGACCGCCCAGCGTTTTCGCCGCGACATCCGAATCGGCGGCGCGCAACACCGGTACGCCGCGCGAAACAGGCACGCCGAATTCGTGCAGCAACGCCTTGGCCTGATATTCATGGATGTTCATTGGTCGCCCCTTATGGCGTCCATTGCGAGCAAAGCGAAGCAATCCAGAAGCCACGAAAGATAGAGTAGATTGCTTCGTCGCTTCGCTCCTCGCAATGACGGATCGATGAAAGTCCTATTTCGGAAATGTCACTTCCCCAGCAGATCGGGCGCGATCTTCTTGCAGGCATCGACGAGGCCCTGAACCGCGGCGACCGATTTGTCGAAGGCCTCGCGATCTTTTCCAGTCAACTCGATTTCAACAATGCGGTCGACGCCCTTGGCGCCAATCACCACGGGCACGCCGACATACATGTCCTTCACACCGTACTCGCCGTTGAGATAGGCGGCGCATGGCAGTACGCGCTTCTTGTCGCGCAGGTAGCTTTCCGCCATCGCGATCGCCGAGGCCGCGGGCGCATAGAACGCCGAGCCGGTCTTCAGCAAATTGACGATCTCGGCGCCCCCGTTGCGGGTGCGATCGACGATCTCGTCGATGCGCGCCTGCGACGTCCAGCCCATCTTGACGAGATCCGGCAGCGGAATGCCGGCGACGGTGGAGTACTTCACCAGCGGCACCATGGAGTCGCCATGGCCGCCGAGCACGAAGGCTGTGACATCTTCCACCGAGACGTTGAATTCGTCGGCGAGAAAATAGCGGAAGCGCGAGGAGTCCAGCACGCCGGCCATGCCGACCACCTTCTTCGCGGGCATGCCAGACGCTTTCTGAAGCGCCCAGACCATGGCGTCGAGCGGATTGGTGATGCAGATGACGAAAGCGTCGGGTGCATATTTCTTGATGCCGGCGCCGACCTGCTCCATCACCTTGAGATTGATGCTCAGCAGATCGTCGCGGCTCATGCCCGGCTTGCGCGGGACACCGGCGGTCACGATGCAGACCTTGGCGCCGCCAAGCGCCTCATAGGAATTGGTGCCGGTAAAGTTCGCGTCGAAGCCGTCGACCGGTGAGGACTGCGCGATGTCGAGAGACTTGCCCTGGGGAATGCCTTCCGCGATATCGAACATCACGACATCGCCGAGTTCTTTCAGTCCGATGAGATGAGCGAGCGTTCCTCCGATCTGACCGGAGCCGATCAAGGCAATCTTGTCGCGCGCCATGGGAAATCTGTCCTTTGATGACGAAGAGAAGGAGGAAGCAACCTTCACAGGTTGGTTAAACCTTTCGTGACAGCCGTTCAAGTCGGGCTGCGCTCAATTGTTGGGATCGCGCCAAACCCAATCTCGTCATTCCCGCGCAAACGCATCGCGTTTGTCGCTGAGGGTGTACCTTTGCTCGCCGTCATTCCGGGGCGGCGCAAAGCGTCGAACCCGGAATCCATAACCCCTGTATTAACTTTGGGTCACCGAAACAGCGGCCCGATGTCACAACGGGGACTGGGCGTATGGATTCCGGGTTCGCTCGTTTTACTCGCGCCCCGGAATGACGGCGAAATGAATGGGTAGTTGAAACACGCTCTATGTCTCGACCAGTCCGGTGCTGAAACTGCTGGCTTCGGAATCGCTGCGGCCGTGGGCCTGCGCCAGATAGGATTCCGAGCCCATCTCGATCAGGCGCGAGGAGGTCCGCTTGAACTCGTCCGCTTCGAAGCCGTCGGTCGCGCGATAAAGCGACAGCGGATCGGTGTCGCTCGACGCCATCAGTTTCACGCCGTTGTCATAGAGCGCGTCGATCAAAGCGATGAACCGCTTGGCAGCATTGCGGTCGGCGTAGTCCATCACCGGGATGCGATCGATCATAAGAGTATGGTAGTCGCGCGCGAGCCGCAGATAATCGGAAGCCGCAAGCGGCTCCTCGCAGAGATCAGCGAACGAAAACCGCGCGACGCCGTGGGCCGAGCATAGCACACGCAGAACGCGGCTCTTGATCGCGATATCGCGCGGCTTGCAGGGCGCGCCGCCGGTCATGAGCGTCCAGGCCTTGTCGAGTGCCGCATCGGCGGCAGCGTCGGCGGGTGTCAGCCACATCTTGACGCCGGCGAGCTTCTCCATGCGGAAATCGGTGCGGGCATCGAGACGCAATACGTCCATGCGCGCCTCGATCTGCTCGATAAACGGCAGGAACAGCACGCGGTTGAGGCCGCCTTTGTAGAGGTCTTCGGGAGCGACGTTGGATGTCGCAACCACGACAGTACCGAGTTCGAACAGCCGCGCGAACAGGCGGCCAAGGATCATGGCATCGGCGATATCAGTGACGTGAAATTCGTCGAAGCACAGCAGCCATGCTTCCTCGAAGATCGAGGTCGCGGTGAGATGAATGACGTCGGCGTCGGCGATCTCGCCGCGTGCGATGTTCCGGCGGAAGTCATAGATGCGTTCGTGAACATTGGCCATGAACTCATGGAAGTGGGTACGGCGCTTGTGGGCGATCCGGCTCTCCTGGAAGAACAGGTCCATCAGCATGGTCTTGCCGCGTCCGACCTCGCCATAGACATAAAGTCCGTTTGGAGGAGGCTCGCTGTCGGACCCGAAGAGCTTCTCGAGCAAGCCCGGCTGGTGCGGCGGCTTGTAGGCCATGAGCCGCTCGTCCAGCGCGGTGAAGGCTTCCACCGCCCGCGCCTGCGCAGGATCCGCCTCGATCGCGCCTGACGCGACGAGGGCCTGATAGTGATCGCGAAAAGGGGTGAGCGAAGCCGAGAGCATGGATTACCTTACGGTCCCATAGGACCCGAAATGCAAGTCGTGAATAGGTCGGAGAACCATGCAGACCGGGCGATCACGCGCTGAGCGCGTAGGAGTCCTCAACAACGTAGGGGCCACCGCCGACCGACGCGCGCGAGGAGAACAGCACGAAGCGCTCGGCCGTAAACACCCTGGTCGGGAAATAGCCGCGCACCGACAGATAATCCGCGACGTCCTGATTGGACGCATCGCGCAAGCGCGCCAGCGTGACATGCGGCGTGAACTTGCGGCCCTCGGGATCGAGTCCGCAACGCCGAACCAGCCGTTCGAGTTCGGCCTGCAATTCGACCAGCGGCCCGCTCGGCGCCACAGAGGCGACGACGGCGCGCGGTTTCTTGCCGCCGAAACTCGACAGGCCGCGCAGCGTCACCTCGAACGGCTTGCGATTGACCCGAAACAGCATCGACGCGATCTCGTTGGCGGAGGGGCCGTCGATATCACCGATGAAGCGGAGCGTGAGGTGGTAGTTTTCGGGATCGATCCAGCGGGCGCCCGGCAGGCCGCCGCGCAAACCGGACAGCGTGCGGCCGATATCGGGCGGTATTTCCAGCCCAGTGAACAAACGCGGCATCGCAAAGCCCTCGATGCTGAGGCTTGGACCGACGTGCCAACTGCTCGGCCAGATCAAGCCTCGAAGTCCGGCCGGTGACGAATCACCGGTTGCTATTTTTACCGTAGTTCTGTGACCGTGCGAAGCGCACGGCGCGCGTTCGCTGAGTCATTTCCTTGCGACAACGGGCGCTCGTGGTCCTCAACCCTTCTGTTTATGGATGGCGCCGAGGAAGGCTTCAACCGCAGGCAGGATATTCTTGACGATCATCGCCACGCCGGCTGCGGTCGGATGCATGCCATCCGGCTGATTGAGGTTTGTGTTCGCCGCGACGCCGTCGAGGAAGAACGGATAGAGCGGAACGTCGTATTTTTTTGCGAGGTCCGGATAAATCGTATTGAATTGCGCGGCATACTCGGTTCCGTAATTCGGCGGCGCGACCATGCCGCACAGCAGGACCGCGATATGACGCGCCTTCAGGCGCTTCAGAATTTCATCCAGCGCGGCGCGCGTCACCTTGGGATCAGTGCCGCGCAGGGCATCGTTTGCGCCCAATTCGAGGATCACACCGTGCGTGCCAACAGGCACCGACCAGTCGAGCCGATCCAGGCCTCCGGATGCGGTGTCGCCGGAAACGCCGGCATTGCCGATCTCGACGTTTATGCCTTTGTCTTTCAAGGCTTTTTCAAGCTGCTCCGGAAATGCGTCGGTGGCCGCAAGTCCGAGGCCGGCGCTTAAGGAATCGCCGAGCACGACGATCTTGGCTGGGGCGCTCGCCGCGCCTTGTCCGAACGCCGAGTTTGGAAACAGTCCGGCTCCATTCATCGCCAACACCAGGGCGCACACAAACGTGCGCGTCAGCCCCTCGACCGCCGCAAAGGAAGTGCCATATGAGCCAGTGTGGTGGTTCAGAAATTCTCTACCACTTCGCGGCGGGCACTCTAGAGAACTTCTGAACCAAACCACCCTGGAATCGAAAGTTTCTAGTGTCCTTCTGAATCCGAAGTTCGCTCGGAACAGTGCGGCGGTGTAAGCGAACTTCGGATTCAGGACACTAGGTATGCACAGTCTCATCGAACCCTCGTCATTGGCCGGTCACTCCCAAAACCTCAAGCCGGACACCATCGTCATTTCCAATGTCAATCTCTCGCTCGGCAGTGGCGCGGCGCGGGTCCATATCCTCAAGGACGTCAACCTCCGTGTTGCCCGTGGCGAAGCTGTCGGTTTCATCGGCCCGTCGGGATCGGGCAAATCCACGCTGCTCATGGTGATGGCGGGTCTGGAGCGCCCTGACAGCGGAGAGGTGGTGGTCGACGGCACGGCTTTCAATGTGCTTGATGAGGACAGTCTGGCGCGATTTCGCGGCCGACACGTCGGCATCGTGTTCCAGTCGTTTCATCTGATCCCCACCATGACGGCACTCGAGAACGTCGCGGTGCCGCTCGAACTCGCTGGCATTCCGGACGCATCGGCGCGTGCAGCGCACGAACTGGAAACAGTGGGTCTTGGCGAGAGGCTGCATCATTATCCGGCGCAGTTGTCGGGCGGCGAACAGCAGCGCGTGGCGCTGGCGCGGGCGCTCGCGCCCGATCCGGCGATTCTCGTCGCCGACGAGCCGACCGGAAATCTGGACGAGGCGACCGGTCAGCAGATCGTCGATCTTCTGTTCACCAAGCATGCCGAGCGCGGCATGACGCTGGTGCTGGTCACGCACGATAACGCGCTCGCGCAACGCTGCGACCGCGTGGTGCGGTTGCGCTCTGGCCGCATCGACGGACCGGCGATCAATCACCACTGGATCGAAACGGCCGAATGACCGTTGCCATTGAACCAGCACGCAGGAGGCGGCTGTCGGCATTGCCGCTGCGCTACGCGTTGCGCGAACTGCGCAGCGGGCTTCGCGGCTTCTATGTTTTCATCGCCTGCATCGCGCTCGGCGTAATGGCGATCGCCGGCGTCGGCTCGGTCGCGTCGAGCCTGTCTGACGGCCTGGCCCGCGAGGGCCGCACACTGCTCGGCGGCGACGTCTCGTTTTCGCTGATACAGCGCGAGGCGAGGCCGGACGAGATCGCGTTTCTGCGCGCGCACGGAACGGTGTCGGTGGCGGCGACGCTGCGCGGCATGGCGCGCGTGCCGAACGGCAAGCTGGCGCTGGTCGAGCTCAAGGCGGTCGATCAGACCTATCCCATGCTCGGCGCGCTGACGCTGGCGCCGAACATGCCGACGGCCGATCTGCTCGCCGAACGTGATGGAGTATTCGGCGCCGCCGCCGATCCGACATTGCTGGCGCGGCTCGATCTGAAGGTCGGCGATCGCGTCGCGGTGGGGAGCGCGACCTTCCAAATCCGCAGCGCCCTCGAGGCGGAGCCGGACAAACTGGCCGGCGGACTGGGATTCGGGCCGCGCTTCCTGGTCAGCATTGACGGCCTGCGCGCCACCGCATTGCTGCAGCCCGGCAGTCTGGTGCGTTGGATCTACCGGGTGCGGCTTCCCGACAATGGCGGAGGCGACGAGGCGGCGATAGCGCTGGCCGACGATGCGCGGGTGGCGCTGCCGGAGGCAGGCTGGAACATCCGCAGCCACCACAACGCCTCGCCACAACTTGAGCGAACCATCTTGCGATTCACGCAGTTCCTGACGCTGGTCGGGCTCGCGGCCTTGCTGGTGGGCGGCGTCGGCGTCGGCAATGCCGTCAAAAGCCACATCGACCGCCGCCGCGATGTCATCGCATCGTTCAAGGCGTTGGGTGCGATCGGCCGCGATGTGTTCGCCATCTATCTGACGCAGGTCATGGTGCTGGCCGCTCTCGGCTCGCTGGCAGGGCTCGTCGTCGGCGCGGCGCTGCCCTTCATCATCGTTGGCGCCTTCGGCCACCTGCTGCCGTTGCCGGTGGTTGCGGCGCTGCACCCCGGGGAATTGGCGTTATCGGCCGTATATGGCCTGCTGACGGCGCTGACGTTCGGCATGTGGCCGCTGGCGCGGGTTCATGACATTCCGGTCGCGGCGCTGTTTCGTGACACCGTCGCAAGCGAAGTTCATCGGCCGCAAGCCCGTTACCTGGTCTGGATGGCGCTGGTGATTATGCTTTTGGTCGGGATTGCGATTGGCCTCGCCTACGACAAGCGCGTGGCCGCGGTGTTCGTGGCGTCGTCGGTGGTGGTATTCGTGTTGCTGCGCGGCATCGCCTCCGGGCTGATGGCGCTGGCCCGCCGCCTGCCGCGCTCTGGGATCACCATGGTGCGGCTGGCGATCACGAACATCCATCGTCCGGGAACGCTGACACCGTCGGTGGTGCTTTCGCTCGGCCTTGGTCTCGCCGTGCTGGTCACGATCACACAGATCGACGGCAATCTGCGGCGGCAGTTTCAGGCGGCGCTGCCTGAGCACGCACCGTCGTTTTATTTCATCGACATTCCCTCGTCGGTGTCTGATAGCTTCACCGCGTTTCTCAAGCAGCAGGCTCCCCACGCGACAGTGGAAGATGTCCCGATGCTGCGCGGGCGCATCGTCGCGGCGCACGGCGTCAAGGCCGAAGACCTGAAACCCTCGCACGATGCCGAATGGGTGCTGCAAAGCGATCGCGGCCTGACCTACACCGGCGACGTGCCGAAGGGATCGAAGGTGGTCGAAGGCAAATGGTGGGGGCCGGACTATGACGGCCCGCCGCTGGTGTCGTTCGACAAGAAACTGGCCGACGGGCTCGGGCTCAGGATCGGCGACACGGTGGTCGTGAATATCCTCGGCCGCGACATCACCGCCACGGTCAGCAACATGCGCAGCGTGGACTGGCAAAGCCTCGGCATCAATTTCGTGCTGGTGTTCTCGCCCAACGCCTTCCGCGGCGCGCCGCACACCCATATCGCGACCCTGACCGAAGTGCATGCCAGCGCCGCCGAAGATGTCGCCATCATCAAGGCGGTCGCAGACGCTTTCCCGATGGTGACGAGCGTGCGGGTCCGCGAAGCCCTGGAGACCATTGGAACTGTGGTTACCAACCTGGTGCTGGCGGTCCGCGGCGCCAGCGCCGTCACCCTGATTTCGGCGATTCTCGTCCTCGGCGGCGCACTGGCCGCCGGTCATCGCCATCGCGTCTATGATGCGGTGATCCTGAAAACCCTCGGCGCCACCCGGTTGCGGCTGCTCGGCGCCTACATGCTGGAGTACTTGATGATCGGCGCAGCCACCGCGGTATTCGGCGTAGCGGCCGGTTCCGTCGCCGCGTGGTTGATCGTGACGCGGCTGATGACGCTCGGCTTCGAATGGCAGGCGGGCAGCGCGGCCATTGTGGTGGGCGTCGCGCTGCTCGTCACGGTCGGGCTGGGACTGGCAGGCACGCTGATGGCGCTCAACCAGAAACCGGCCTCGGTGTTGCGGAATTTATGACAATTTGTAGCAGGCATCAGGACGATCGTGCCGGATGAGGCCAGCTATGAGGCTGGATTAAGGATTCCCTTGCAGATCGGGCGCTTTTGGCGCATTCGTCACTCCCGGAATGAGCCATTTCCTATCCAGGAGGGCGACATTCAGCCGCGCATGGAAGCTTGCGCCGATTGTGCTAGTTTCCCACATAGAGCTTGGGTCGGACACTGGCCTGTGACGAAAAATGAATATCAGCAGGCTGACGTATCCGAGATAGATTCGCACTGGCGCGTAAATCCTTAGCGGTGCCAGACAACCAACGGGAATTCGACCATGTCGGACTTTGACCGTAACCGTAATTATGCCTCTCCCTCTCCCTTCGGGCGAGCCGCCGGACGGGTTGATACCGCAGCCGTCGATGCCGGTCTGCGTTCTTATATGCTCAAGATCTACAACTACATGTCGATCGGCCTCGCCATCACCGGCCTGGCCGCGCTCGGCGTTTACATGTTTGCTGTGACCGGTGACGCTAGTCTTGCAGCCAAGTCGGCGACAGGCGCTTCAATCGCTCTGAAGGGCGGACAATACCTGACGCCATTTGGCTTAGCGATGTATGTCAGCCCACTGAAGTGGGTATTCATTTTTGCGCCATTGGCGATGGTCTTCGCCATCTCGTTCGGCATCAACCGACTCAAGCCCGCCACTGCGCAAATGCTGTTCTGGGCGTTCTCGGCCCTGATGGGCATCTCGCTCTCGTCGATCTTCCTGGTGTACACCCACACCTCGATCGTGCGGGTGTTCTTCATCACCGCGGCCTCGTTCGGTGCGCTAAGCCTGTACGGCTACACCACCAAGCGTGACATGACGGCCATGGGCTCGTTCCTGATGATGGGCCTGGTCGGCATCATCATCGCGAGTGTGGTGAATATCTTCATCGCAAGCTCGGCGTTGCAGTTCGTGGTGTCGGTGGTCGGCGTGTTGATCTTCGCGGGGTTGACCGCCTACGACACCCAGCGGCTGAAGAACGACTATATCTACGGCTACGCCTCGCAGGGTGGAGAAATCGCCGAACGCGCGGCGATTACCGGTGCGCTGTCGCTCTACCTGAACTTCATCAACTTGTTCACGCTGCTTCTGCAGTTGCTTGGACAGCGCGACTAGGCATGGTCCCGAAAAGTGATCTTCCGGTTTTCGGATCACATCATGCCTCGATGAACAGCCAGACGATCTAATACGTGAAGCCTCGGCCAAGGCCGGGGCTTTTTGTTGTGCCCGGGATATCGTCGCGCGCGAGACTCGAATGACTCCCGCGCCCGCTTATATACCGGGTATGCGTCCGCAAGACATCCTGATGCCCGTCGCCGCGGGGTTGTGCTGCAAGCCCGGCGGCTTCCATATCGATCCGGTGCGGGCCGTCGATCGCGCGGTCATCACCCACGGCCACTCCGATCATGCCCGCCCCGGCCACGGCGCGGTGCTGGCGACCCAGGAAACTCTCGACATCATGCGGCTGCGCTACGGCGACAATTTCGCGCGCACCACGCAGGCGATTGCCTATGGAGAGTCGATCCGGCTTGGCGATATCGCCGTGACGTTTCATCCGGCGGGACATGTGCTGGGCTCCGCCCAGATCGCGGTCACGCATGGCGGCGTCCGCATCATTGCCTCCGGCGACTACAAGGATGTCCGCGACCCGACCTGCGCGCCGTTCGAGGTGGTACCGTGCGATGTCTTCATCACCGAGGCCACATTCGGACTGCCGGTATTCCGTCATGGGGACGCGGCGTCCGAAGTGAACAAGCTGCTGGCCTCGGTCGCGCTGTTTCCGGAGCGTGCGCATCTGGTGGGTGCTTATTCGCTTGGCAAGGCGCAGCGCGTGATCGCCCTGATCCGCGAGGCCGGCTACGACGCGCCGATCTATCTGCACGGCGCGATGGACAAGGTCACGCACTACTATCAAAGTCGCGGCATTGCGCTTGGCGACCTGCGGCCAGTCAAGGGGATGAAGAAAGCCGACCTTGCGGGCACCATCTCGCTGGCGCCGCCCTCGGCCACTTCGGATCTCTGGACGCGGCGGTTTCCCGATCCGGTGACGGCGTTTGCGTCGGGCTGGATGCGGGTGCGCGCGCGAGCGCGGCAGCGCGGCGTCGAACTGCCGCTGGTGATCTCCGATCATGCCGACTGGGATGGCCTGACCCGCACGATCGCTGCGACGGGTGCAGGCGAGATCTGGGTGACGCACGGCCAGGAAGATGCGCTGGTGCATTGGTGTACGACGAAGGGTCTTGTTGCGCGTCCGCTGGCGCTGGTTGGCTACGGCGACGAGGACAGCGGGGAGGATTTGGCAACGCCCTCAAGCGAAGAGGGCGGCTCATGAACCGCTTCGCCGAGCTGCTCGATCGTCTCGCTTACGAACCCGGTCGCAACAACAAGCTGCGGCTGATAACAGCCTATTTTCGCGAGACGCCGGATCTGGATCGCGGCTATGCGCTGGCCGCACTCACCAGCGGATTGTCGTTCAAGCACGCCAAGGCCGGCCTGATCCGTGACCTGATCGCCGCGCGCACCGATCCGGTGCTGTTCGCGCTGTCCTATGATTATGTCGGCGATCTCTCCGAGACGGTGGCGCTGATGTGGCCGAAGAATTTGACCCTCGCACAGCCTGCTCTCTCCCCGCCACTCGCTTCGCTCACGGAGGGAGGGGAGAAACAGGCAGCGGATCAAGTTCCCCTCCCCCCGCTCTTGCGGCGGGGAGGGGTCGGGGGTGGGGGGCCTCTTGGCTTTGAAGGCTTCACCCCCCTCCCCAGCCCTCCTCGCAGATTCGCAACAAGAGGGAGCAGGCTGAGGATCGGGAGTTCGCGGCCACATCAGCGCCACCGTCTCGGAGAGATCGCCGACATAATCATAGGACAGCGCGAATAGTACCGGATCGGTGCGCGCGGCGATCAGGTCACGGATCAGGCCGGCCTTGGCGTGCTT